>JBBTGF010000265.1:0-9145 GCA_038041525.1 Elusimicrobiota bacterium
GTAAGCGTAGACTTGAAGGGATCACCGGCAGTCCGATAGTATCCTTTGCCTTCCCTTATGGCAATGGCGAGGACCGCCCGGATCTGATGAAAGTAGTCTATGACGCCGGCTATCGCTGGGCGATCGGCATCCATGCCGGTATCTGGGACTTAAGCAGCGGCAGGGGGGAGAGCCCGCACCTCCGGGCTATACCGAGAGTCTTCGTGCGCGGCGATGATACCAGGCTCGACTTCCTCATCCAAATGCGTAGCGGACGATCGCGCGTCTGATCTTGAGATGAACATCTTGCATGTGACTGACGCTGTAGATTTCAGTGGCGGCGTCAAGCAGGTGATGTTGCTGATGCAAGGCATCGCTGCGGCGCGGCCGCTTTGGCGACAGGAGTTTTGCTGTCCGCCGGAAAGTCCTGTGGCGCGCGCGTTCGCTGACGCGGGTTTTGCGATCTTCCCTAACAAGATGTTCCAGGATTACGACCTAGCGGCCGCCTGGCGGTTGCGCAATCATATCAAGCGCTCGGGTGTGCGATTGGTGCATGCGCATCATCCCACGGCACATGCCGTCTGCCTAGTGGCACGCTATCTGACCGATTTCAAGCTCGTGGTCTCGCGCCGGGTCTCGCATCCGTTGCCTTGGTATCCGACGACCACGTTTAAATATTGCAATGAACGTATCGACAAGCTCATCGGCGTTTCCTCTGCGGTCACCGACCTGCTGACCGCGCGGGGTGTACCCAAAGACAGATTGGCGGTCGTCGGCAGTTCTACCGATCTCGATCGTTTTGCGCCGAGGCCTCCCGATGCGGCTCTCTTGCGCCTGACCGGTTTGGCTGGCGCCGAGACGGAACCTTTCGTCATCGGGCTTGTGGCTAATTATTCGCCGTGGAAAGGCCACGACCTTTTACTTGAGGCGCTTGCGAGTTTGCGGGGTGACTGGCTGCTCGTGGCCGCCGGCAGGGATACTGATTCAGGCGCGTTCTTGGCCAAGGCCGCGGCCTGTGGCGTCGACGACAAGGTCAGAGCGTTGGGATGGCGCAAAGACGTGCCGGAGATCCTTTCTATCTGCGATCTACTCGTATGTCCGTCGTCGTCAGGAGAGGGTTCTTCGGGCGCTATCCGCGAGGCATCCGCCATGGGTATCCCCGTGTTGGCTAGCGATATCCCCGCCAATACCGGACTTATCGATGATGAGCGCGGGTGGCTCTTCAAGAACGGCTCGGCTAGCGAGCTGTGCCGGGTCATCACAGGGATCATCTCTACGCCGCGCCCGGATTTGCAGCGAAAAGCCACGCACGCACAAGAGTTCGTCCGGCGGAATTTCTCAGTCGAGGTCATGGTGTCTAAGACTGTAGCCGTCTATGAGGAGCTTGTGACATGAGGAGGCTACATGCTCGTTTACGCGCGCATCCTCTTGGGGTCAGGATCCTTGAAGCCGCATCCATCGTTTATAGTGCGGGCGCTGGCATATCACGTTATCTTTGGACGCATGGATTCTTTAGGCCGGTGAAGCTGCCCGCTGCGGTCATCAGTGTCGGCAATCTGATGGTCGGCGGTACTGGTAAGACTACTATGACGGCTTACCTGGCGCAACGCTTGTTGGATCAAGGCAAGGACGTCTGTGTCTTATCGCGCGGCTATAAAGGCGGGGATGAGGCAGTGATGCTGGCCGCCAGATTCGCTGCTTATCGCGGGCGTTTCGCAGTCCTCACTGGACCAGATAGGATGCGCTCGGCGCGTACGCGTTTAGCCGCCATCGGCCCAAAACCGGTCTTCCTGCTCGATGACGGGCATCAGCATTGGCCTATCAGGAAAGATTTTTCTATCGTCATGTTCAATGCCCTCGAACCGCAGGATTCTTATCATGAGTTGCCGTATGGGTTTCTGCGCGAGCCACTGGAGAGCGGATTGCGTCGCAGTGACGCCGTGGTGATCATGGGGGCTGACCTTGCCGATGAGGCCTCTTTGCGCAGGCTCAAAGGCGCTGTTGCGGCCGCCGCGGGACGGGCGCCGGTGTTCGAAGCGACGTATGCCTCTTGCGGCGTTTGGGATATCCAGGGATCGCGGCCGTTATCAACCGATAGTCTTAAGGAGCAGGGGGTCGCCTTGCTTAGCGCCATCGGCAACCCCTCGGCGTTCGAGCGTACGGTCGAAGTCCGGTTGGGGGCGAAAGTCCTCAAGCATTTCATCTTCGAGGATCATGAATTGCTTGAGCGTCAGCGGCTTGAAGATATCGCCCGCTGGTGTCGTGAGAACAGTTGTGCTACCGTGTTGACGACGCAGAAAGATGCGGCGCGGATGCTGGCGGGTTGGGGGGAAGTCTTGCGGGGTATCGTCTTAGCGTATATGAGTGTCGACGTGCGCTTCCTTTCTCGCGAACGGGAATTCTGGGATTTGCTGATGCGTAGGCTTGCTAGCTATGAAACATAGGCTCGAGTTCGCTCTCTTCCGTTTGCTCTTAGGCCTTGTGGCTTTGCTGCCGTGGAGCAAGCTACCGGCGGTCTCTAGGGTGCTGGGTGACGCGGCTCGTTGTTTATTGCGGCGTAGGAACGCCATCGTCCTTGATAATCTAAGTCATGCCTTCCCGCAGGCTGCGCCGCCGTGGCGTGCGCAGGTCGCCAAGGATTTTTGGCGTAATATCGTGCTGACTATACTTGAGTGTCTTGCTATCCAGCCGACGCGTAATCGACGACTCAAAAAGATCGCCATCCTCGAAAACTTCGACGTGCTTGAACGCGCGTTGTCTTGCGGTAAGGGTACATTGATCCACACCGGGCATCTGGGAAATTGGGAATTGAATGCTCTACGCATCGCTATAGAGGGTATAAAGGTCGCAGGCATCGGCCGTAAACAGAAGAATCCTTTCTTCGACGCATGGCTGGTGGGTTGGCGTGAACAGTTCGGGAGCAGGGCTTTTAGTCATCATCAGGTCGGTAAGGATGTGCGCGAATGGCTTGCGTCTAATGGTTCTTTGGGTATTCTTTTAGATCACAATCTTTATAAAGGAGGGATATTCGTGGATTTCTTTGGACGCCCCGCCGCGACCACCACGCTGACCGCCCTGCTACATATTAAATACGGGTCACCCATAGTAGGCGCTTACAATTACCGTAAAAACGGCCGCTTATATTGCGTTTTCGAGCTGATAGATACCTCTGCAGTGACGCCCGGCAAAGATGCCGCTAGGCAGATCACCGAGATCCTTACCAAGAAGATAGAGGAATGGATCCGTCGTGACCCGGCGAACTGGCTCTGGGGACACAGCCGATGGAAACGCCAGCCACAAGAGGCTTGAACCCTTTTCGTATAGGGCAACCCCTATCGGATATAATATTAACTTAATGCCAACTTCGCGATGAAGTCGGCATTATCCGTTCTATGACCGAAAGACTCAAGGCAGTTATCCTGGCTGGAGGGCTGGGCACCCGTATCCGCGAGGAGACCGAATATAAACCCAAGCCGATGGTCACTATCGGTGAGCGGCCGATCCTTTGGCATATCATGAAAGCATACGCGCATTATCAGGTGACGGATTTCGTCCTATGTTTGGGTTACAAGGGCGATGTGATCCGCGACTATTTCTTGCAATATGAGCTTAGACATCGTGACGTCACTTTGACTTTGGGTTCGCGTGACATCGAGGTGCATAAAGGGCATCTTGAGACCGGTTGGAAGATAACATTGGCCGAGACCGGCGTAGCCACGCAGACCGGCGGGCGCTTGAAGCGTGCGGCCGCTTATCTTGACGGTGAGCGTTTCATGTTGACTTATGGCGATGGCGTCGCCGACGTCGATATCACCGCGCTGGCCGCGTTCCATAGGAAGCATGGAAAACTTGCCACGGTGACTGCGGTGCGGCCCTCATCAAGGTTCGGAGAACTGCTGATACAAGATGGTCTGGTGGAGATCTTCCAGGAAAAGCCGCAAGTGCATTCGGGCTGGATAAATGGGGGGTTCTTCATCTTTGAACGCAAGGTCCTTGAGATGCTTCAGGGCGATGACGAGACCTTGGAAGCCGGGCTTTTGCCGCGCCTGGCTCAAGCCAAGCAGCTTGCCGTCTATCAGCACCCTGGTTTTTGGCAATGCATGGATACGTTCCGCGAGATGAAGATGTTGAATGACCTCTGGTCTGCGGGTAAGGCCCCTTGGGCGGTGTGGAGATAGTATGGGCATCGACACGGGTTACTGGAAAGGTAGAAGAGTGTTTCTGACCGGACATACCGGATTCAAGGGCGGTTGGCTGGCTACTTGGCTTTCAGAGCTTGGCGCCAAGGTGACCGGGTATGCCCTGAAGCCGTCTACCGATCCGTCATTCTTCAAACTTTGCGGACTTAGCGGACGCATCGAATCGGTCATGGGCGATATCATGGATGTGCGAACGCTGCAGAAAGCTTTCAGCGCTGCCCGGCCAGAGATAGTCTTTCATCTTGCCGCTCAACCGTTGGTGCGCCGTTCTTACAGGGACCCGGTCGGGACCCTATCGGTCAATATCCTCGGCACGGTCAATATCCTCGAGGCGATCCGCAAGACCGCATCTGTCAAGGCGGCGGTGGTCGTGACTAGTGACAAGTGTTATGAGAACAGAGAGTGGTCGCGGGGTTATTGCGAAGACGACCCCATGGGCGGGCGCGATCCTTACAGTGTCAGCAAGGGTTGCGCCGAGTTGGTGACCGCAGCCTATAGGCGTTCGTTTTTTGAGACCAGTACACGTTCAGTCGCGATAGCCACTGTGCGGGCCGGCAATGTCATCGGCGGCGGCGATTGGAGTGAAGACCGTATCGTGCCTGATGCTATCCGCGCGCTTGCCGATGGAGTCGCGATAAATGTCCGCAATCCAAGGTCGGTACGTCCTTGGATGCATGTGCTCGAGCCTTTGTGTGGCTATCTCATGCTCGCGATGAGATTAGCGCGCGAGGGATCTCGGTGGTCGGGGGGTTGGAATTTCGGTCCAGAGAACAAGCATGCGGTCACTGTAGCTCAGATAGCCGAATCACTGGTGCGGCTGTGGGGCGCAGGCACGTGGGAGGGGACCCCGGATCTCAAGGGCACCCCGCACGAAGCCAGTTTATTGCAGCTTGATAGTCATAAGGCGCGCAGCGTGCTTGGATGGAATCCCAGATTGTCCGTAGAACAGACTTTAGCTATGACCATAGACTGGTATCGTTGTGCATTGTCCGGGAAGGACCGATCTAAGGAGATGTATAAGAAATCATGCGAACAGATACGGAAATACGAAGCATTGGCAAGATCGCCGGTAGCGGTTTGAGTAGCCGCTGTCTAGGTTGCGGACGGGGGCTTCCCGCGCCTTTTCTCGATCTTGGGCGAACGCCGTTGGCTAATGCCTATATCGATCCTGCCAAAGCAGGGGAGCCGGAAGCGACTTATCCGCTGGCGGTCGCTTATTGTCCGGATTGCCACTTGGTCCAGTTGTCGGAGAGGGTCGCTCCTGAAGAGATGTTCAGTGAGTATCTTTATTTTTCCTCTTTTTCCCAGAGCTTTTTGCGACACGCCGAAGCGATGGTTGGCGCCTTGACTGACAGGTTCGACTTAAACGCTAACAGCCTTGTGCTCGAGATCGCCAGTAACGACGGTTACCTGTTGCAGTACTTCAAGCAGAAGGGCGTCCCGGTCTTAGGCGTCGAGCCAGCGCGCAACATCGCGGCCGAAGCACAGAAGAGGGGTATCCCGACGCTCAACCGCTTTTTTTCTTTAGAGTCTGCCAAAGACATCCTTGTTCGTCATGGAGCTAGCGATGTGATCATCGGCAACAATGTCCTGGCCCATGTCCCGGATATCAACGATTTCCTCTCCGGGGTCCGTGATTGCCTTAAACCTACAGGCGTGGCTGTGTTCGAGTTCCCCTATCTGGGCGATTTCTTAGAGAACATCGAGTTCGATACCATCTACCATGAGCACGTTTTTTATTATTCACTCACTGCTATCGGCATCCTGGCCAGGCGTGCCGGATTGGAGCTTTTCGATGTCGCGCATCAAGCAGTGCACGGGGGTTCTTTGCGGGTCTTTCTGCAACGTCCCGGCACACGGCCCGTTGCCACGACGGTCGGTGCCATGCTTGCCGATGAGGCGCAAGCAGGATTCATCACGTCCGCGCTTTACCAGACGTTCAGCGTAAAGGTGGAGGGATTGCGCCGGGCGTTGTTGGCTGTGCTTGGAAAGCATAAGAGCGCCGGCAAGCGTCTGGCGGCTTACGGCGCGGCGGCCAAGGGCAACACGCTTTTGAATTATTGCGGTATCGGCAAAGAGTTGCTCGAGTTCACTGTGGACCGCAGTCCGCACAAGCAGGGAAAAGTATTGCCGGGTTCGCGCATCCCGGTGCGCCCGGCCGAAGACCTGGTGCGTGAGATGCCGGACTACACTGTCATCCTGCCGTGGAATTTCGCCGATGAGATCATTGGTCAGCAACAAGAATATCTGCGTAAGGGTGGCCGTTTCATCATCCCGGTGCCTATGCCTCGCGAGGTGAGTCTATGATCGAAGGCGTACAAGTCATCGCGCTCAAACGCATACCCGATGAACGAGGGACTATCCTGCATTTTATGAGCAGGACTGACCCGCATTTCAAAGAATTCGGGGAAGTCTATTTCTCCACCGTCTATAAAGACGCTCTCAAGGCTTGGCATCGTCATAGGGATATGACGCTCAACTATGTCTGTCCCTTCGGTCGTGTCAAATTAGTCATCTACGACGAGCGGGAGACATCCAAGACTAAGGGCGAGCTTATGGAGGTCTTTTTAGGCCCAGACAACTACAGCCTTGCCATCATCCCGCCCGGAGTCTGGAACGGTTTCAAGGGGCTTATGGACCCGTGCTCGGTCGTTGCGAATTGTTGCACGCATCCGCATGACCCGAAACGATCGGAGCGTCTCGATCCGTACAAGAATCATATCCCTTACGATTGGGAGCGCAAGGACCACTGATGCGCGTTCTAGTCACCGGAGCAGGCGGATTTTTAGGCTCGCAGGTCGTGCGCGAGCTGGCAGGCCGAGGCCATGAGGTCTACGGCGCGGATGCCCGTTTCTCTGGTGAGTTACCTACCGGCGTGCGCGGCGTAGCACTCGATCTGCGTGACGCGCAGGCCGTGCGCGAAGCGCTAGCGCGTATACGTCCCGAGTGTGCCATCCATCTGGCGTGGTACACGGTGCATGGTAGATATTGGACGGCGCCAGAGAATCTTGATTGTGTTTCTTGGAGCATGGGGCTTGCCCGCGCACTTGCAGAAGTCGGCTGCCGCAGGTTAGTGGTCGCCGGGACTTGCGCTGAATACGATTGGAAGCATGACCGCTTGCAAGAGGATGTGACGCCGTGCGCTCCTACGACGCTTTACGGCATCGCCAAAGACGCTACTCGTCGCGTGCTCGAGGGTTTCTGCGGCGCCAGCGGCATGACTTTCGCTTGGGGCAGGATATTCTTGTTATATGGCCCATATGAGCATCCTGACCGGCTGGTCGCCCATATCGCGGGCGGTCTGGTGCGTGGTGAACGTCCGCGTTGTGGCAACGCCACGTTGCAGCGCGATTTCTTACATGTCAGCGACGTGGCGTCGGCGTTCTGTGCGCTGGCTGAAAGCCAAGTCGAGGGGCCGGTCAACATCGCTTCCGGCGTCGCGGTATCCATCCGTCAAGTCGCTGATCGGCTCGCGGTCATGGCCGGACGCCCGGGCGGCGTCGACTTCGGCGCATCCCCGGCAAAGATGGGTGAGCCGCCGCTGCTCGTCGCCGACGTCAAGCGACTGACCCAGGAAGTGGGCTGGAAACCCTCCAAGACGCTCGATGGGGGTCTTGCCGAGACGCTGGATTGGTGGAAGGCACGAGCGGCCAAGGAGTCCGTGGCGTGAAGATAGCGATCTTGGGTTCGCGCGGTGTGCCTGCCGTCTACGGGGGCTTCGAGGTCTGCGCCGAACGGCTCGGACTCGGGCTCGTCGCGCGCGGGCACGAGGTGTCGGTCTATTGTCCACGCAACCAGGATTATCGCGAGATGGATTATAAAGGCATCAAGCTTGAATACGCGTATCATCCCCTGTCGGGGTGGGGGACGGTCGTTTTTGACGCGTTGTGCCTAGCGGACGCGTCGCGCAAGCCCTTTGACGTCGTTTTGATGCTCGGTTACGGCGCCAGCCCTTTTTGTGTGTTGCCTCGTTTAGCCGGCAAGGCGGTCATCATCAATACCGATGGCTGGGAATGGAGCCGCGAGAAATGGCCGTGGTTCACCAAGCGTTGGTTCAAGCTCACAGAAACCGTGGCGACTCGCGTGGCGAACATGCTCGTTTCTGATTCACAACAGATACAGGCTTATTATAAGCAGCGTTATTCTCTCGATTCGGAATATATCCCTTATGGCGGCAACGCGGCGATAGAAGCGGGTCCAGACAGACTCTCCGGTTTGGGCTTGAGCCGCCATGGTTATTATCTGGCCGTGATGCGTATGGAACCGGAGAACAGCGTCGAACAGATCGTGGATGGGTTCCTGCGTTCGCCCTCGAAATGGCCGCTGGTCATGGTAGGAGCCAGCACTACGTTCTTCACTCAACATATCCTGCCTAAGGTGAACGGTTCCGGGAATATCCGTTATCTGGGTTCGTTGGATCTTAAGACCGAAACAGACAGACAGAAGCTTTTCCAGTTACGCAGCAACGCTTTCGCTTATGTCCATGGCCATACGGCCGGAGGTACGAGCCCGTCTTTGCTGCAAGCGATGTCTTTGGGCGCTTTAGTCTGCGCCCGTAAGAACCCCTCGACTTTCGAGGTCGCCGGTGATGACGCTTTTTATTTCGATGGCGCAGACGACCTGGCCGCCAGACTCTCACAGATGGAAACTGCTTTACCAGTCGATCTCTCGTCACGACGTCAGCGCCTTGCGGCGGTCATCGAAGCACGTTATCACTGGGACGTCACCACGGACCGTTATCTTAAACTCTTCGACAGGTTTGTGCATGCGAATTGAAGCACCCGTGGCCAGTGGTTGCCAAGCATGTGATGGCCGAAAGAATCTGCCATTCTTAGCCGATCGCGATCGTCAAGGGGTCGTGCCAGGCAGGCTTTTTACGCTCGTGAAATGCATGGATTGCGGACTCATATACCTTGATCCGACTCCGGCGCCAAGCGAGATCGCGGGTTTCTATCCCAAAAGTTATT
>JBBTGF010000266.1:0-2247 GCA_038041525.1 Elusimicrobiota bacterium
TATAAAGTCTAACATGTTTGAAAATAAGGAAGCTGTCGAAACCACCCTAAGCGCACTGGGCGAGCAATTGCAGTCCTTTGGCTCTCAACCCTTAGACATCCTCGTTTGCGGAGGCTCGGCACTACAGGTATTAGGTTTAGTCGACCGGGCAACGAAAGATATCGATGCGCTTGCCATGATAGAGCGCCAAGAACAAGGTCTGGCCGCGCACAGAGCTGACCCCTTCCCTTCCATATTGACGCAAGCCATCCAAAAGGTGGCCCGCGATTTCAAACTGCCGGAAAAATGGCTTAATTCTGGGCCGACATCAGCCGTTGAATTCGGCCTTCCCGATGGCATCCTAAACCGGGCCATTGTCAAAGAATACGGCGATTGTCTGACCATAAGATTCATCAACCGCCTCGATCAGATCCATTTCAAAATCTTTGCGGCTACCGACCAGCTAGGCGCGGGTCAGTCCAGACACTACGCTGATTTGTTAGCTCTCCAACCTACTGCTCAAGAATTGAAGCAAGCAGCCAGATGGACCATGACTCACGACCCATCCGAAGGATACAAAGGAGAGCTTAAAAAAATACTGATCAAGCTAGGACATAAAGATGTTGCTGAAGGAATTTAGAGATACGCTTTTCGAGCATCTGCTGACCTTCCTTTGGAAGCAATGGACGGCCCTAGGCGTCTTGGGCACAACCGGATCAGAAGACAATTGGATCATAGATCCCGAACCTCTCCTGATATTCAGCCTAGAAATGGGCCGCTATGAGCCCAGATTATTCGATGAGATTCTAGGCTGGCTATGGACCAATGGGCAATTAGTCGATACGACCCGCTTAAGGAATCTACTCTCGACCTCGAATGACTTGCAGTCCCTACGACTGATCGGAGGATCTCTAGGCTACCTTGGCCATGTGATACCTCAAAGAAAATGGCATGGATTATCCAGTTATTGCCTGAAAGAATTCCAAGCTGTAGTAAAAAATAAAACATCCCCGTATCCCATAGAGCCTCTTTTTAAGGAAAAAAACGGTAATCCATACCCTCTGGAAACCGAAACCCCATCAGATGCATTCTTAGATTTTTATCTCAACAAGCGTGATACCGAATGGCTACGCCAAACTCCGCCTGTTCCCATCAACGCTCAAGCAGGCTTGCGCTTTTTCCTCCGCTCATTTTTTGGCGTCGGAGCCAGATCGGAATGCATCCTATATTTGCTTACCCATGAAGGCGGACATCCTTCCGAGATCGCACCGGCCACAGGATTCTCCTGGTTAGCTATCCGTCAAGCTCTAGAAGGCTTATTAAATTCAGGTTTAGTCCAATCTAGGATGACAGGTAGCGGCAAGAGATTGGAATACTGGCTATCACACGCAAGATGGTGGGATTTCCTGGCCTACTCCGGCCAAAATGAAACACAAAAGGCCAAATGGGTGGACTGGATCGCTATTTGCCCCGCGCTGTCTCAAACCTGGCGATCCATTGATGGATTAGCGCAAGGAAAAGAATCGGACTACATGAGAAATTCCAAACTTCAAGACGCTTTAGAGGTCCTGCACCGGGAATTCATCCGCGCCGGCCTTGACCTTCCCCCTCTACCCAATCTGAGCGTCCCCTCCGATGCCTACCTTAAGTCAGCGCTGGGCGTCTTAACGCGGATATTCAACATACCCGTTATCGCCGGAGAAAATAAATAATGCCCAAACAAATCACCTCTTTGGGGATGAACCAAAAATTCAAAAAAACCCCCCTCGGCATGATACCTGTGGATTGGGAACTAGCAACGATAGGAAATTACGCCAAAATTAATGCTGCTACGCTTAACGAACGAACTTCTCCTGATGCAATATTTAAATATATCGATATCTCGTCAATAGAACAGCCGGGTAAACTTTCTAAAACAACACAAATTGTTTTTAAAGAAGCGCCTTCTCGGGCGAGGCGACTCGTTCGCTCTGGAGACATTCTGGTTTCTACGGTGCGCCCTTACTTAAGAGCATTTGCAAGGATCAATCTACCAGATAACGATTTAGTTGCCTCAACTGGTTTTGCTGTATTGACACCGATCAACGTAGACGGTGAATACCTTTATCAATTCGTGCTTAGCAAGCAGTTCGTAAAATTTCTTGAAGAACAAATGACCGGCTCCAATTATCCTGCTGTGAATTCCAGCGATGTTGCGATGTGCCCATTACCCATACCTCCTCTAAATGAACAGAAAAAAATATCGGGGATTCTTTCGGCGGTGGATGC
>JBBTGF010000267.1:0-4030 GCA_038041525.1 Elusimicrobiota bacterium
TACCCCCTGAAGGAAAACCTAAAGAACGGCGCCATCGGGGAAATCATTCAAGTCAGCGCCTACTATGTTTACGGCCTAGTGACGACCGGCACTCATTTAGTGGACACATTACGTTTTTTACTCAAAGATATCAGCGGCGACATCCGTTGGGTTTCAGCTTTTCCCAACACTTTGAATCATTTTCATCCGCCGGACGACCCCTGCCTCGACGGCTGGGTCGGGTTTGAAAATGGACTCAAAGCTAGCGTCCAGTCTTTGAACATCCAAGACTATGACATCTTTGATTTTTATTTTTATGGGCGACGGGGAAAAGTAGTCTTTAAGAATATCGGACGTGATATCGATATTTACAAAGTAACAGACTCGCCCGAGCATCAGGGGTTCGCCGAACTGTCCCAGAAGCCATCGCAACAGCTTGGCGGCGAGCCTAGGGATCAATTCGGATTCTTAGCCGCCCACGTCGTCCGCTGTCTGGAAGGGAAAGAAACCTCGCTGTCCACCGGGGAGGACAGCTTAAAAGCTTTAGAAATCTTATTAGCCATGCAAGAGAGCGCGCGCCACCAAGGAAAAGTCGTTACCCTATAAAATGTGCGGTATTGCCGGTTTTTTGCATCGCGATTCCACCGCGGCCGACAAGAAAATCCTTGGAGCCATGGTCCACTCTATCGCCCATCGCGGGCCCGATGACGAAGGTTTATATACAGACGACGCGGTGGGCTTAGGCGCCCGCCGTCTCAGCATCATCGACCTAAGCTCCGCCGGTCATCAGCCCATGATCGATGAAGATTCCGGCGCCTGCATCGTTTTTAACGGCGAAGTGTACAACCATAAAGAGCTGGGACAACGCTTATCCCTAGGCGATCTCAAAAGCAAGACGGACACCGAGGTCGTGCTTAAATCCTATCTGCGCTATGGCCCCGGCTGTCTGGACCATTTCATCGGCATGTTCGCTTTTGTCATTTGGGAACCTAAGAAAAAAAGGCTCTTCGGCGCGCGGGACAGGCTGGGAGTCAAACCCTTTTACTACTCCTTCCAAAAGAACACTTTCTTTTTTGCTTCAGAAATAAAAAGCTTGCTGGCCGCGGGGATCGATCCTCGACCCGATCTAAAATCTATCGGACAATATTTGACGTTCGGTTTTTACGATCACAAAGAAGAGACGTTTTTTGAAGGAATCAAGCAGCTTCCAGCGGCTCACACGCTGACCCTTGAATCCGACGGACGCTTTCAGATGACCAAGTACTGGGACCTGCGATCTCAAGATGAATCGCCTTCGAACATCGCGCTAGACAGCATCTCGCTGGTTAAAAAATCCAAGGATTTCCTCGAACTGTTTGAGGACTCGCTGCGCCTTCGCTTAAGAAGCGATGTACCTGTCGCGGTCCACATCAGCGGTGGATTAGACTCAACCCTCATGTTGGCTGGTTTGAATAAATTGAACGGCGGCCAAGGCTCCATGAAGGCTTTCTCGTACCACTATCAGGAACCACTGTATGATGAAAAACCCTATGTGGAAGAATTGACCAAACTATTGGGCTGGGAGGTCGAATTCCATCCGCTAAGTTCCGCGGAGGTGCCCCATCTGGCGCTAAAAGCCATGCGCTCCCAGGAACAACCCTACCCCGGCATCATCACCTTAGCCAAGCACAAGCTTATTTCAAGCGAACTTCCCTTTCAAGCAAAGGTCATCCTTGAAGGCCAAGGGGGAGATGAGATCGGAGGCGGATATCCCTACTATGTGGGTCCCCATCTGCTGGATCTGATCCGATCGGGAGCGGCAGGCGCCGCCCTGAAGGAAATCCAAAAATTTTCCGTTAAATCGATCTTCCGCAGTTTAGCGGCCTATTATAAAGGAAGCCGCACGGCAGATGGAACGCCCTTCCTCCAGAAGCATTGCCTAAACCGGGATTTTCTTCACAGCCTTGACCGATCATTCGATTTCCCGGCGCCCTTCAAATCACATCTGCTTAATATGCAATATCGCGACATCCTGTTCACCAAACTCCCCCGGATCCTTCGCTCCTGTGATCGCGCTTCCATGGCCTACAGCCGCGAGCTAAGGGTACCCTTCCTGGATCACCGCTTGGTCGAATTCTGTTTTTTTCTGCCAGGAACGCTCAAGATCAGACATGGGGTCCAGCGTTTTTTTATACGCGAAGCTTTAAAAACACTGTTACCGACTCGCTTGGCCGATCTACCTAAAAGAGCCGTAGTCGACCCTCAGAGGGAATGGTTACGCGGACCGCTTCAACGCTGGGTCCGCGAACTCATCGAAAGTTCCTCTTTTTCCCAGCGCGGCATCTTTGATGCGCCTGCGGTTCTACGGGAATATGACAAATACGTGAAAGCGCCGCGCGTGACCACAAGTTTCCATGTTTGGCAATGGTTAAGCATAGAAATGTGGTTCAGGACATTCATCGATAAATAACCGATTCTCCTGTTAACCTAAAATCTTCGATTGGAATTGCGGCTGACAAAAAATAATCCTCGTGCGAACCAGCCTGTAAACGTAATTTAATATACTTTTTCGCATGAAAAAATCTGACGCGATTAATTTGGCCGCGTCCAGAGGCCGCGTCACAGGAAGCGCCGGAAGCGCTGTTGTGTCTTCGCGCAGGGCTGCCAACCTCAAAAAGCATATCCTAAACAAAGATGCGGTTATCGCGGTGATAGGAGCGGGCTATGTAGGACTGCCATTAGCGTTAGCTTTCTCACGAAAAGGCTACCGGGTCATCAGCTTTGATACCGATCTAAACAAAGTCGCCCAACTACTGCAAACTAAAAGCTACATCAGCACCGTACCCTCAGCCATGATCGCCAAAGCGATCAAAATGGGAAAATTCAGCGCCACTTATGACGCTGCGAAACTCAAAGTTGCCGATTGCATCATCATATGCGTGCCCACCCCGCTGACTCAAGAAAAGATCCCCGACCTAAGCGCGGTGGAAAGCGCCAGCAAAGCGATCGTGGCCAACTTAAAGACCGGAAGCCTGGTCGTGCTCGAAAGCACGACTTATCCGGGGACCACGGTCGAGGTCGTCAAGCCGATCATCGAATCGACCGGGCAACGCTGCGGCAAAGACTTCTTCCTGGCTTTCTCTCCGGAACGGGAAGACCCCGGGGTAAAAGGTCACGCCTTAAGCAACATCCCCAAGGTCGTCGGCGGATGCGACAGGCATTCAGCTGATTTAGCGCAGACCCTCTACGCGCAAGTCGCGCAGAAGGTCGTACCCGTGTCGGACACGCAGACCGCCGAAGCTACCAAGATGTTAGAGAACATCTACAGAGCGGTCAACATCGCTTTGGTCAACGAGCTCAAGATGCTCTTCGACCGCATGGGCATCGACATCTGGGAAGTCATCGCGGCATCTTCGACGAAACCCTTCGGTTACCATCCTTTTTATCCGGGTCCAGGCTGGGGCGGGCACTGTATCCCCATCGACCCGTATTACCTTTCTTGGAAAGCGAAGCAACACGATTTTTCCACGCATTTCATCGAACTTGCCGGCGAGATCAACACCAAGATGGCGGAGTATGTCGTCAATAAGACCATCGACGCCCTGAACCGCGCGAATAAACCGCTCAACAAGTCGACCGTGCTGATCCTCGGTGTAGCCTACAAGCCCAATATCAGCGACACCAGGGAATCCCCGGCGATACCCATCTACAAAATGCTCGCAGACGGCAAGGCCGATGTCATCTATCACGACCCTTACGCCAAGACGTTCGACTGTAAGATAGCGGGCACGACTATCAAAGCCAGGTCGCGGGACTGGTCGCCGGCGCTGCTTAAAAACGCGGACTGTGTCCTGATCCTGACGGCCCACGACTTCTACGACCCACGGTTCATCGCCAAGCACGCGCGCCTCATCGTCGAAACTAGGAACCTGATGCCCCGCGGTATCGCCAACGTGACACGCGCATGATGGCGGACTTAGACAAACATGGCATCCTCGCCATCATCCCGGCACGAGGCGGCTCCAAAGGCGTACCCTTGAAGAACATCCGGTCGCTGTGCGGCAAACCACTC
>JBBTGF010000268.1:0-3803 GCA_038041525.1 Elusimicrobiota bacterium
TAACCCGCATCTTTTAATTTTGCCTTATTTAAAAAAAGAGGCGGTTTTAAGTTCGACACCAAAGAACTGCCGGGGACCCGCCTCAGGCGGGTCGAGCGTTCCCCGAGGTTCTGCCGAGGGGAAAGGAGACTATCTCATGCCGACAGCCGTTTTAGATAGACCCATGGCACGCAAGACCCAAGTCAAGACATATCCGATGTGGATCGACGGCAAACCTTGCGCCGCCGCTGATGGCGCCTACCGTGATATCATCAACCCGGCTGACGGCGTCAAGATCGCACGGGTCCCGGAAGCGCAACGCCAAGACGTCGACCGCGCCGTGACCGCTGCAAGAAGGACTTTCGAGAGCGGCGTCTGGAGCGCTAAGACGCCTGCGGAACGCGCGCTCATACTCTGGCGCTTGGCCGAGCGCCTGCAAGCGGAACTGCTCCGTCTGGTGGAATTGGAACGCTCATGTACGGGCAAACCGACCAAGCTCGTGCGCGACAGCGACATCCCATTCGCCATCGACAACCTGCGTTTCTTCGCCGGCGCCTCCCGTAGCCTCGAAGGCAAGCCTGCCGGTGAATATTCAGGCATGACAAGTTTCATCCGCCGCGAACCCTTAGGCGTCATCGCGCAGATCGCCCCCTGGAACTACCCACTGATGATGGCAGTCTGGAAGATGGGGCCCGCTTTAGCCGTCGGCAACAGCGTCATCCTTAAACCCGCGGAAGCGACGCCATTGACCACGATCGAATTGGCCCGCCTGGCTCAAGAATCGGGGGTCCCGGAAGGCGTGTTCCAGGTCGTCACCGGCGCCGATGCCGTCGGCAAGATGCTCACCAGCCATCCGGGCGTCGACATGGTCTCTTTCACCGGCGACACCGCGACCGGCACCAGGATCATGGAGCAAGCGGCTCCCACAGTGAAGAAATGCCATCTTGAACTCGGCGGCAAAGCTCCTTTCATCGTGTTCGCTGACGCGGACTTAGGCGCCGCAGTGCAAGGCGCCTTGATCGCGTCCTTGGCCAATTGCGGCCAAGACTGCACGGCTGCCACCCGCTTCTATGTGCAAGAACCGCTCTTCAAGCGCTTCACGCAACGCTTGGCTGCGGCTTACAAGACGGTCAAAGTGGGCGACCCGCGCAAAGACACCACGGATCTAGGACCCCTGATCTCCAGCGCGCATCGCCAACGCGTCGAGGGCTTCGTCACCCGCGCGCTGAAAAACGGCGCCAAAGCGCTCTGCGGCGCGAAGCGGCCTTGCGGAACCGGCTTAAGCGATGGTTGGTATTACGAACCCACCCTCATCATCGACGCCGAACAAGATTCCGAGATCGTGCAGAACGAAGTCTTCGGCCCGGTCGCTTGCGCGCTACCCTTTAAGACCGAGGAGGAGGCGCTCGCTAAAGCCAACGACGTGCGCTACGGCTTAGCCGCCTCGGTATGGACCAAGGACGTGACGCGCGCCTTGCGCGTGACGGCCAAACTGCGCTTCGGTACCACTTGGATCAACGATCACCTGCCGTTGACAAGTGAGATGCCCCACGGCGGCATGAAACAAAGCGGTTTCGGTAAAGACATGTCAACCTATGCGCTGGAAGAATACACCCAGATCAAACATGTGATGGCCGACTTAAGCGGCCTAACCCGCAAACCCTGGCACTATACCATCGTCGGCAAACCCTGAACTCGACTATGGTGTAACACTAGTGTTACACCATAGTCGGGGACTGGCGTATAGTATTCAAGGTCCATGACCATGCCGTCTGGGTTTACGCGATCGTCAATCGTAGGAATATCTACCAAGGGATGCATCGGCGTCTTGGCTGGCGTCCATAGAAGACCCCGCTAAGCTTTGATGACCACCATTTTTAAAACGACCGTGGCAAAAAATTCTTCCTGTTGATATGTAGTACACTATATAGTACTATATAAATATGGGAAAAGTAACAGACCATAAAATTCAAATCTACCTTGACGATGGGCTGTACAAGCAAGCGCTTAAAAAAGCGCAAACTGAGCAGCATTCATTGGCCGCAGTAGTCCGGGAATCTTTGGCGGCCTACGTGGCTCGACCCACATCCACTGAAATCAATGAAGGTTACGCTAAGCTAGACAGCCTCGTTGGCTTCATATCCGACGGGCCTGACATTGCAGAAAACCACGATAAATACGCTTCCGAGAAAGACTGGTGAGCGTTTTCGTCGATACCTCAGCCTGGTATTCCCTTTGGGATGCACAAGAAACAAATCATAAGCAGGCTCAAGCGATTCTATCCCACCTTAAATCCAAAGAAGAACTTCTCATAACCAACGAACTTGTCATTTCTGAGACCTTCGCTTTGCTTGCCAATAGAATCGGATGGCAAGCTTCTCGCCAAGCGGCCCAAGCCATTACGGACAATAAAAGCGTCTCCATTATGATTTTGACGCCGGAACAATGGCAAGAGACCTGTTTACGATATATCCATGGATCGGGACGCTTAAGTTTCGTCGACTGTTCGGCCTTCGTCACCATGGAGTCACGAAAAATCAAAAAAGCCTTCGCCTTCGATGAGGATTTTAATAAAGCTGGTTTCGAACTAATTAAGCCCGGATGACCACCATCGAAAACTAGGGGGTCGCCTGAGCTGCGGGTTCCAGATTATAAAAAACACTAACTTCCTCAATCCAGGCATGATCTGTCCCTTTATCCTGAAACTCAACACGCACCGCAGTCGCAGGAACCTCATCGAATTCGACAGGAATGGTGCAAGTACCGTCCTGATTCATCTGAGCCCGACCCACGTCATTATTGACGCAAATCTTATTATCTTGGACTTTATACGCCTCATACCATTTACCATTATATTTCACCACAACGCGAAACTTCGTTGGAGTATTCTCAATCCCATGACTGACAATTTTTAACGCATTGATCATACGCGCTTCGTCAAAATCAACGGTGAATTGATGCCAACCCTCCCCCATGCCACCCCAACCATTCTTTCCGCCAGGATAGGCGAAACCTGTTTGCCAATTGATATCACCCCGTTGCGAATCAAACTTGTCCTTGCCTTGAGAACCATCGGCCATATCTTGCGGCGTAGCGCTATCGCCGAATCCCCAACCTGGCGTATCCGCGCTGATCTTGGGTTTACCGATGCGATTGGGATTTAAAGCCAAATTAACGCCAGACGGGGTCTCCTGTTTTATCCGGTCAAAAATAGCCCCAGATTTCTTCTTAAGGCTATCAGCGGACAACGCCGGGGTTAATTTATAAGTATTTACGATGCCACCAGAAAAATGGCCATCGGCGGTAGCTTTAACTTCTCCCGATTTGACTCCAGCTGCGAACGCCACGGTAGGCCTCGCTTTCCGGTCATACCGCGAACGCCACTTGAGGCGTTCAAGCAATAATTGTCCATCTTTTTTCAAAATAGGATTATTTTTTGCAGCTTTAACGATCGAGCCATCGACCCACATGGCCATTTCGGCGACATTGTCGGAATCACCCTCCGTACGCCACATTTCAGCAACGCCTTGTTGATAAACCACAGCCGCCTTCTTCCGATCAACAGATGAAAATTTTCTGGATAGATTACCGATCGCAGATAAAGTGATATCACCAGAAATCTCAGTCAAATAACGTCTTGTACCGGAATCGGGAGTCGCCCAAGAATTATTGACCCGGGCGACAACGCCCTGCACATAGGCCAATTGACCCAAACTCGCTCCCGTCGTCGCATAACGCAGACCCCATGCCGCACCATGGCGGACTGCAGGCCGCGCATCATGGATCCACGTCAATAATTTTTGCCGCACCGCTTGCATCCTTAC
>JBBTGF010000269.1:0-5481 GCA_038041525.1 Elusimicrobiota bacterium
CGCGAAGTCGGCCGGATGAAATGCGCTGTTGCCGAACCCGGTGACCATCAGCGCATCTTTGAGTTCGCGTGGCGTCGAGACTTTGAGGCGCTTGGAGCGCGTGATGCCGCGAGGCGTCACATGTCCGCGATGCGCACCTTTGCCCTTGACCGTCCAATAGACCTCATCTTGAGCCACGGCGTAGATGGCTCCGAGTTCGGGTACCCCGTCGCGGCAGTAGGCGATGCTGACGCCGAAGAGCGGATATCCATGCAGAAAATTAACCGTCCCATCCAAAGGATCGATGACCCAAAGGCCGCCTTTGGCATGCGCGTCCTGATAACCGGAGAGGTCACCTTCTTCGGCAAGGATGCCATCTTGCGGAAAATGCCGCTTCAGCGCGCGCACGATGCGCTCTTGGGTCTCGATATCCGCCCGGCTGACCAAGTCGACCGCCTGACCCTTCGTGTGAGCGTGCGCGAGCCCGATGCGTCCGAAATATCTTTTCAGGCCGGATCCGGCCTCAAGGATGATCGACTCAAGGAGAGTCTTGCGGTCAGCCAAGTAACTGCACGAAAGACATCATGGAAGACCCGTCTTTGCGCCTCCACGAGGAATACAGCTCGCGGCTCCGACAATAAGTGCAATCAAGCGAGACCGCGACCTTGTCGATACCGATATCCTGCAACTGCTCGCAGATACCGGCTGAAAGATCGAGATAAGACTTTTCCTGGCGCCGGGTGACCCATCTATCCGGGAACTCACGGGTGACGTCTTCTTTGACCTCGTAGCAACAACTGCGGATATGCGGCCCGACCGCGGCGACCAGGTCCTTGGGCGCGACACCGAAAGACTCGGTCAAAACACGACCCGCCGCAGTGACGATCCCCGACCTGACACCGCGCCAA
This sequence comes from Elusimicrobiota bacterium, assembly GCA_038041525.1. Lineage (GTDB taxonomy): Bacteria > Elusimicrobiota > Elusimicrobia > JACQPE01 > JACQPE01 > JBBTGF01. The sequence continues at coordinate 888 of JBBTGF010000269.1, forward strand.
CCGGCATGCAGCAAAGCCGCTATAGGCTGATTGCGATGGATGATGAACACCGGCGGACAATCCGCGCCGAAGACTCCGAGGATGACCCCCGTAGCCCCGCGAGCCACCCAACCGTCGACGCCGCCGATGCGCGTCATGGGGATATCCTGGTCACTGGTGATGACCTGGATCTGGTCACCATGGACCTGGTGGCTGACGGCTAGTCTGCGGTAATCAAAATCAAGGCGTCGGCAAAAATTCTTACGGTCTTCTTCCGCTTGCATGTCACCGGAGGGTTTAAGCGTTATACCGGCCTGCAAATCAGGCCGCCACTGGGATAAAAAAAGGCTGGTTGCGTAATAGCCGTTGGCCTGCGGTTGCCAGACCTCTTGCTTGGAAGTCATCCCGAAACCTCACTCGGTAGCGAAATCGCGGATTTTGAGCCGAGCCAAAGCGGGCTGAGGCGAGCATACCCCCTGTGGTATGTAAGCCGAAGACCGCAAAGGCGCAGGCCAAAAGCCGCGATTGCAGCCCGAAAGGAGGTTTCGGGATGACTTCTAACTTGCAATCGCTCGTCAACCAACCTTGAGCAACTCCTCGGGGGCAGTGATATTAGGGAACGCCTCGTGACTGGCACGCAGCGGACGGACCCACTTAGTGAAGAAATTGACCGGTTTTAGACTGCATTCGTGCACGCGCCGGGCCACGGTCTTAGTATCGTGGAACTCTTCCCAGTTCAAACGCAAGATGCGCACGCCGGCGTCTTCCATCTCATCGAGAAATTCCAGATAGTTATCACGCAAAGCGACCAAGTACTCGATGCTGATGGTGCGTTCCATGTTACGGCCACGCATGGCGATACGCTTCATCGCGGTCTCCGGATCGCAATCGAGATAAACAAGCAGTTGCGGATAGACGAGTTCCTGCAAAACCATGTTGTCGAACAAGTCGAGATAGGTCGCGTAATCTAAGTCAGAGATAAGCTTGCTGGGATGGCGGTTCAACATACGCGCGAAGATAGTGTCTTCCCAGATCGTCCTATCCTGCACCACGCCTTTGATGCGGCCCAAGCTGATACGCGCCACGAACTCCTTATGCTGGCGGAAGCGGTGATTCATCAACCATATCTGCATGATCGCCGCGTACTGCTTCATATCCGTATAGAAGCGCTCGAGATACGGATTACCGTTGACTTCCTCCAGGATCGGTTCAAAACCGAGCTCCTTGGAAAGATCGACAGTCAGCGTGGATTTACCCACGCCGATGATGCCAGCGATGCCGATGTAGCCTTGTGCGAACATAAGCCCCATTCCCCCTTATGCGAGCGTTACTTCTTGCCGACGCGCTCGATGCGCACTTTCTTCATAACCACGTCTTTGATGGGGCGGTCCCGTTGGTCGCGGTCGACACGAGCGATCTGCTTGACAAGCTCAAGGCCCGCGTCGTCGCACGCTCCGAAGATAGTATGACGGTTCGTCAAATGCGGCGTAAGGCCTTCCGTGATGAAGAATTGGCTGCCATTGGTGTTGGGGCCCGCGTTGGCCATGGCCAAAAGGCCGGGCCTGTCGAACTTCAGGCTCGAGAATTCGTCTTCAAACTTATATCCGGGTCCACCTGTGCCGTTACCCATGGGGTCGCCGCCCTGGATCATGAAACTCGGGATGACACGATGGAAGACCAGGCCGTCATACAGCGGCCGTTTGACCTTAGCGCCGGTCTTAGGATCAGCCCATTCCCTTTTACCCTCAGCCAACTCGGTGAAATTCGCAACCGTCTTAGGGGATTCGTTCTCGAAGAGCTTGCAGCCGATCTTGCCCATGCTCGTCTCGAAAGTCACATAGAGTCCCGCTTCACGTTTATCAGACATCTTCTTATCCCCCTTTTTATCTGCTGCTGATGACGGCGACGTCATAACGCAAACCACGACCGCAACGAAAAATTCCTTTACCATGATTTCCCCCCTCCCATCTCATGTTTGATTTCGTAACGATTATAACAGAACGAAAAGAAAGTGCAAACCAAAAACTCAACCAATCAACGATCGATCTGCAAGATACTAACCGAATGGCTCGAGACGGGCTATTTTTTCTTAGCGGCAGACTGGCGGGCTTCTTCAATCAGGTTGAGGATATGGGCTTTCCAAGATTTAAATTCCTGGGAATTGACATTGATAGACTGATTCCAGTGGATACTGGAAGCAATCGTGTCACATCGACGTTTCTCTTCATCGCTTGCACAATAGCAGCCAAGATGGCTATAAAGACCTGGTATCAATAAAAAATAATTCCTACTGTTGTAATAAACATAATAAAGAGCAGGAATGTTTCCCACCATCGTTTCCTTGTAATCACCAAAATAGAAATTATCATGCTGTGCAAAAAGCCTGATATCCCGCACTTTGGAGACATCCGTCTCAAAGACTAGTTTTGAAAATTCATAATAGTTTCCCGGACCTCTTTTACCCGTTCGTGGATCATAAAATTGTTCACGCAGTTTATTAATACTGATAAAATGTCCCTCAGGATCCGAATAAATAGACATATCCTCACCTTGAGGAAAATCAATACGTATAGGATATTTTTTATCTTGGAAATAAAGCTGGTCCACGCTGTAAAAAGTATTATTTTTTAATTTCTCCCGGGCTTCCTGAATGAGGTTTAAAATGTGAATTTTCCAAACTTTAAATTCTTGGGAATCAGTATTAATGGATTTCTCCCAGGTGATATTCCTTAAAAGCTCTTGCTCAATCTCCCCATAGCGTTTGCAGTAGCCGGGGGCATGTTCTTCTCCGCAGCCACGCATAAAAAAAGCGCTGGCATAATAATTTGGAATCAATAAGATATGAAAGCCTTCACTGCCGATTTTTTGAAAAGCTGGGATATTCCCAATCATGGTTTCCCTGAAATCAAAAAATTCGTATTCATTAATGAACCATTTAAAACCTTCCAGGGCCGTCCCGGTTTCGTCATTCTTGAAAAACTCGATCTCGATATTGGCCCCGGTAGTCCCTGGTTCGACATCGATATTGGAGAATTCGTTGGAAAAATCGACAAGAACATCCACGGTATCTACGGTCAAAGACTCGTCGAACTTGACAATGTTGTTCACGTCCTTGCCTTCGACAAAATCGATACGCAGGCCGGGATATTTAGAGGTCTTGAAATATCTCGAGCCGGGAGGCTGGTCTCCGTGCGGAGAATACGAGATTTCTTTTTTAGAGCAAGCTATACCGCAAATCAAAAGCGCTGGAAATAGCCAGAAAAATACACATCGGGATGTCATCGACTTGTCCTCCCGCCGGATGCGCCAAGGCTCTCGTCAGGGTCCGTGAAAACCGCGCCGTAATAATTGAAGTCATCCCTATCGCCACCCAAGGCTTTGCCGAAGAGATTACGGATATCATGACTTTTGACAGGATTGAATTTGAAGACGGGCTTATCCGCCTTAAGATCGTAATCGTGTCCCAGGGAATTGAAGAATTCTTTCCGGATTTTTTTATACAACCCATTTTGTTTTTCGGTGCTACACTTTTCTTTTCCCACGCTACACAGACTAGCATCCGCTGTGCCTTCTTTCAATGCTTTCATCCTGGGGTTCTTTTTAGGATCGACCTCCATGACCGCATAGTGCAAATGCGTACCAGTCTCCTGACCACGAACAAGGGCCTCCTCTCTGGGAAGGATTTTACCAGTGTTACCCACCGTGCCGATGATCATCCCTGGGATAATAACGTCACCGGCTTTAACGTTGATGCCGGAGCCCGGCGTATCCTTGCCCAGTAGATTGCCCCCCTCAGTCAGCGGTGCCTTGCCTTCGCTATCCATGAATACCTGTTTGTCGCCAAAATGCTGCTGCACGCGCATGGTCGTCAGGGAGCCATCGGGAACCGTCATCACGGTATTGCCCGTACCTTTCCTGATATCCGCATACTCTTGGGAAGTCAAAGCCTGAATGTCTACATGATTGGGATAGCGTTGTTTCAAGGCTTCCAGGTCCTGCTCATCTTTCTCGCTGACACCACTGGCATAATATCCGGCAAAGACGACCCTCGCCTTCTCGTTGGCGACCGTCGCCGCGCCCCTGGGCGCGGAATAATCCTTGCCTAGATGCGGACGGCTCCCATTCTTGCCGTCCCTGACTTCCAAAAACTCTCCGGTTGCTTCGATTGCCGCATTGACAGTCTGTTTGTTGACCCAAAACTCGAACGGCTTATTGCCTGCAGGAGATACTGGCGTATACCATTCCTGCAACGTTGCCTTATCCTGCTGTTGGCGCTTATTTGCAATCACAAGGTCTTTGGCTTCCTGCTGCTTTTTGAGCGTAGCTTCTTCTTGCAGTTTACGACTAGACGCAGTTTTGACCAATGCACTGATTCCTGCGATGGAATTACTGCCTAATATAGTCGCCCCGGCTCCTATAGCCACGGCGGGAACAAAAGGCAAAGCGAACGGTAAGGTGACGATGCCCGCTCCGGATGCAAGTAACGTCCCTCCCGCAGCCAAGGTGACGGCATGGGCGGCGGTCTTACCCGCCTGATGCAGGCTGTAGAGAAAACCGGAACCTCGTTTTGAGTCTTTGGAGCCTAAGCCTGAAGGATTGATAAGTCCGCCGGAAA
>JBBTGF010000270.1:0-2278 GCA_038041525.1 Elusimicrobiota bacterium
TCAAGTGATGCATGCTCGAGCGCCGGGATCAGATCGAGCACGGAACGGTCGAAAAGATAGAACCCCCCGTTGATATACCCTTCACCACCCGCACCCGCAAGGTCCTTTTCAATGAACTTTTTCACATATCCATCGTCATCCATCAAGACCGTGCCGTAACGGCGTCGGTCAGCGACGCGCGCCAGTGCGATACAAGCGCGCGCGGGCTTCAAGCATTTGAAATCCCAAAGGTCTTTAAGCGAATTCTCGAAGAACACGTCACCATTGAGCGCGAAAAAAGCATCCCCCTCGATCGAGTCTTGCGCGAACTTGATGGAACCGGCGGTGCCCCATTGCTTATCTTTCGCATCGGAATAGACGATACTGACGCCCAGGCGCCGACCATCGCCGAGATACCCCTCGATCTCACCGGCCATGTGCGCGCACGCCAGCACGAAACGCTTGATACCCTGCGACTTAAGCCAAATCAACAGATAGACAAGGAATGGTTTACCATCGACAGGGAGCATGGCTTTGGGTACTTTTTTTGCGAGCTCGCCTAAGCGTGTCCCATAGCCTCCCACCAACAATACGGCCTCTTGCGGCATGTCCATTGCATAGGGATTATAAGCTAGTTCTAACGGCCGTTAAAGACAGCTGCAGTGAAAGAAACGATGCCTCCGGCCGGATCGAGCGCCTGACCGTAGGTGAGTATGGACCCCGCGCGCTTGCCGATCAAGCGCAAGGCCGTATAGATCGCCGAGACCCCGCAGACCCTGCGGCTATTGCCGTCAGCCATGATGCAACGCCAAAAACCCTCGGCATCCCCGTTACGGATGGCATCTAAAATCACCCTATCCTGATGCTGCGTACTCTGGGCCATGACAGCGCCCAGAGGCTCTTTATCGCCAAAACGCGGCCCGACATGACTTAGATCGACTCCGGCAAGTATCAAGGTGTCCTCCCGCAAAGCCAATTGCGCCAATGCTTTGATAGTCGGCTCAACGCCGGGCATGGAAGCCGGGGAGATACTCGAATCCATACTGCCGAAGGAAGCGCAAAGTACCGGGATGATCTTCGGCAGCCTGACAGAGGAGAAGACGTGCGCGAGCCAGACGGTTTGGAACTCCAAAGAGTGCTCGGTGCGGTGCACAATCTCGCCCTCGAAGATACCCGCACCAAGGGTTTCCTCAAGCATGCACAGCGATGACTCATCGGACTCAAGCGTACCCAGCGGCGTCTTGTATCCCTTGCGGCTGATAACGAAAGGTGATGGGCTGCCCGCGTGCGCCACGCCAAGCATGATGATCCTCTGCGGCGCCGGGCGCTGGGCCAACTCCTTATAGGCATGCGCGTAGCACCAGCCGCCACGCCCAAGGTCGATATGCGGCGAGATCAGACAACTGATGGCTTTCTTGCCGCGCAGCGCGCCCGGCGACCCGGGGCCATTCTTATGCTTATAGAACCCATCGAGATACTGCGCCAGTTTCACCGGGTCCTTAGGATAACCGCGCCCGGCGAAGAACTCATCGCGCACACGGCTAGCATAAAACGCCCCGTCGATCCTGCCGCGATGCGTCTTGAACCTCGGGGAATCGATAAGCAACTGTTCATCGAGGGCAGCGATAACGTCCTCGATATCCTTGTCCGTGACCTTCTCGCCCTTGAACTGCTCACTGAATGCCTTTCTAATCTGCTCGGGACCGTTGCTACCATCGAGCATGAGCGCGATGAAACACGCATGTGGCGTCAAATAGACGGGATCGGCCATATAGCCATCGGGGTCGCGCAGGCAATACGCGTCTTCGCCCTCCACCTTCATGGGGAACACCTCGACGAAACGCAACTGTGGCATCATAACCGCCGTATCCTCATGGCTCAACAGACTTGTACCACGACTAACGCCCGTGCGCCATGCCGCATTTCTGATTTTTAACCAGAAACCGCATTGAGTAGTCGTCAGGACAGGGCCCTCTTTATCTATATAGAATAGAAGCAGAGGGCCCGTAGCTCAGTCGGTTAGAGCGCCCCGCTCATAACGGGTTGGTCACTGGTTCAAGTCCAGTCGGGCCCAGATTGCAAATACTCGCAACCGGACCAAATCTTAAAAAACCCCTTGTCTTACCCCTTTACGGCAGTTACAACATAAAAGGGAGCTTTATGCGTCTGCACTACAAAACCTTCATCTTCTTAGGAGGCATCCTTGCGCTCTCATTGACCAGTTCCTGGTTCGTCTCAAACACCATCTATGAAACCATAGCGGAAAACTCCACCAGTGTCACGAGTCAAGCGCTCGACA
>JBBTGF010000271.1:0-2263 GCA_038041525.1 Elusimicrobiota bacterium
ACCTTGAGGAAGTCCGCGCGCACGACGCGCAGCGCGCCGCCCCAGGAGGCGAAGGCCTTTTGGCAAGGATGCACTTCACATAGCATTTCTCACCCTTGAGAAAGAGCTTCGCGCTCTCTCGTCGGCATAATTTACATGCTGGTCCGATATATCTTCCCATGCTTTTCTACCTCAAAACCCTTTATACCCTGCGGGCCTTACGAGGCCTGCAACCGTTGTGCGGCAACGGAGTGACGTCCTTGATCGTCTCGATGTTGAGCCCCGCGGTCTGCAACGTCCTGATCGCGATCTCCCTGCCGGGCCCCGGTCCTTTGACATAGACTCTCACGGACCTGACACCCGCTTCAATGGCTTTTTTCGACGCCCTATCTGCGCCCATCTGCGCGGCGTAAGGCGTGCCTTTCTTAGTCCCCTTAAAACCGCATGTACCACCGCTCGCCCAACTGATGACAGCGCCCGTGCCATCGGTTATAGTGATGATGGTGTTGTTGAATGACGAGTGGATGTAAACGTGCGCAGGACCCGCCGAGCTCACGTATCTTTTTACACGGCCCTGTTTTGCCGCTTTCGGATTGATCTTTTCGTTACTCATGTATTTTCCTTGTTATTTAGCCGGCTTGGCCGCACTTGCTGCCGGCGCCGCGGCTGGCTTACCAGCGACGATGCCCGGCTTAGCCGATCCAACAGTCCTTCGCATGCCTCGGCGCGTACGAGCGTTGGTACGCGTCCGTTGGCCATTGACAGGAAGATTCTTCCTATGCCTCTGCCCTTTGAAACTTCCGATCTCGATATAATGCCTGATGTTGGCATCTATCTCACGGCGTAATTCACCCTCGACCTTGCAATCTTTCGCAATGACAGAATTGATGGTCGAGATCTGGGCTTCCGTCAAATCCTTGCAACGGATATGATGCGGAATCTGGCACCTGTCAAGTAATATTTTAGCATTATTCCGGCCCACCCCGTAGAGACGCGTCAACGCGGCGGATACCGGCTTATGGGGAAGTAAATCTATACCTGCTACTCTAGCCATTACATGTCACCTCTTTCTGATATTATCCCTGGCGCTGCTTGTGCTTAGGGTTGCTGCAAACGACGCGCAAAACTCCTTTGCGCTTGATCAATTTGCATTTCTGACAAATCGGTTTTATCGAACTACGGACTTTCACATGACACCTCTTTACTATAGACGGTAGATGATGCGTCCCCTGCTTAGATCATACGGGGACAACTCGACTCTGACCCTGTCGCCGGGAAGGATACGCACAAAGCGCATCCGCATCTTGCCTGAAACATGCGCCAGGCATATGTGCTCCTTCCCGAAAGATACTCTGAACATCGCATTTGGTAAAGCTTCGAGGACTTCGCCCTCCATCAAGATCTTTTCCTCTTTCTGCACTATTTCTCCTCTATGACAGTCAATATCTCACAGCCCTTGTCCGTGACGAGGACCGTGTGCTCAAAATGTGCAGCCATGGACTTATCCTTGGTCCGGGCTGTCCAACCATCGGAAGCGATGACGACGTCGCCATTGCCCGCGGCAACCATCGGTTCGATAGCAAGCGTCATCCCCTCGATGAGCTTGGCTCCCTTCCCCGGTGAACCCCAATTAGGCACCGCAGGATCTTCATGGAGACTGCGCCCGATCCCATGACCCACGAACTCGCGCACGACATCCATCCCGTTATCTTTGACATGGGTGAACACGGCGCTGCCTAAGTCGCCGACCGTCGCACCCGGTTTGACTTTCTCGATAGCAAGTTCAAGCGAACGCCGCGTGACTTCCATGAGTTTTTTATCTTGAGGTTTGACATCCCCGAGAGCCACGGTAGTCGCAGCATCACCGTAATATCCTTTATAACGCACTCCGAAATCCAAGCTGACGAGGTCCCCATCGCGAAAAACCTTGTTCTTTACAGGGAATCCGTGGACAACCTCCTCGTTTCGGGAAACGCAGATACTGTAAGGAAAACCCCGGTAACCAAAGAACGCCGCCTGCGCGCCCGCGTATCCGGCGATAAGACGCTTGGCTTCATCGTCGATAACATCAGCGCTCATGTCGACTTTGACCATGGCAGCGAGGTGGCACAAGATCTTGGCTGTCATACGCGAGACTTCGCGCATCGCCGCGATCTCGACATCAGTCTTGACATCGATGATCTGCACGTTGTTACGTTGTTTCATTTTAAAACGCCTTCCATCGAACCCACTATAGTGGCCGTCACTCGGTCCGGCGACTTATCGGCATCGACGACGACCAAAG
>JBBTGF010000272.1:0-1787 GCA_038041525.1 Elusimicrobiota bacterium
CGCCCTAGCGCAGGACTCCCGTTATAACGAGGCGCTGACCGCGCTTTATAACCTCGACTTCGAACTTGCTGATAGCAAGGCCGAGGAGCTTGTCGCGGTGCATCCGGATGACCCATTGGGGCATTCTTTCGCGGCCAGTATCCTTTGGTGGAAGGCTTCCGGCCAGCTTAAGCCGTTTGCGGGAGACCGGGCCCATAGGGATGAGTTCAGGCGTCACTTGAAGATTTGCATGCAATCGGCCCGTCGGCAGCTTAAGTCGCGGGACCCTTCCTCCCAGGCCAGGGGATATTTCGCTTTAGGTATCGCTTATGGCATCCGCAGTCATTGGAAAGCGATGACCGGCCATTCGATCAAGGCGTATTTTGACGCCAAAAAGATGGTCAAGAACCTTAAGAAATGCGCTAAAGCCGACCCGTCATTAGCCGACCCTTACATGGGGCTCGGATATTATGAATATAGAGTCGGGTCTTTATCTAAGATCATGCGTGTAGGCGTGCTGTTTTTCGCTCGCGGCAACGCCAAGCGTGGTCTTGAGTATATGCGTCGAGCGGCGACCGAGAGCCGCTATGTGCGCAGGCAGGCGCAGAGCATGCTTTTGACGGTCTATGCGCTTGATCTTAAGGACTATCCGAGCGCCATCGAGCTTACCAGAGAGATGTTGCGGGAATATCCGGATAGCCCGTATTTTAAGTTCATCGAAGCCATGCTTTTGGCCGCCACGGGAGACGATGCGGGGTCATACGCGAAGGCGGAGGGGCTTTTTTCCGTCCTGGCCTCCAGCGCCCCGCGGTTCGCAGCGGCGGAATGGCCGACGCTCTGTGGTATCGATGGCACGACCTGTCTTTTGCGCGACAATCTTCTTGCTGCTTCGAGCTGGCTTGATTTCGCGATCGCCAAAGCGCTCGAGGGGGACGTGCGGCGGGATGGTAGTGCCCGGTGGTTGAGCCGTTTGCATCTTTATCGAGGATTGGTTAAAGATGCTCTTGGCAGCCGCGAAGCGGCGTTGCTTGATTATCGTCAGGTCAGTGACATGCCTGATTTCGCCGGCGCTCATAGGATCGCGTCAGATTGCGTTGAAAAGTCCTGCAACGCGCGGCGTATCGGCAAGGCGTTGAGCGCTGACAACACGTTGAGTGATGTCGATGACGATATCGCGCAACCAGACACGCAAGATGATGATATCGATGCGCCGGAATTTGACGGCGATTGATCGCGTCGCGCGCTTAGAATTTAATAAAGACGTTCCTGACCTCGGAATAGAGGTTCATCGCCTGCATGCCGAGCTCGCGGCCCAGACCGCTCAAACGCAAACCCCCGAATGGAGCTTCCAGATGTACGCTGGTGGTGCTATTGACGCTCATGTTACCGGTCTTGATAGCATAGGTGACGCGCAGGGCGCGGGAGATGTCGCTCGTCCAAAGCGAACCGGATAACCCGTAGATGGAGTCGTTAGCCAGGGCGATGGCTTCGGCTTCGGTCTTAAATGGCGTGACACAGACCACGGGCCCGAAGATCTCTTCCTGGAATACCCGCATCTTGGGCGTCACATCGCTTAACACGCAAGGATTCATGTAGAAGCCTTGTTTGAACTGCGTACCCTTGTCTTTCGTGGACACTGTGGCGCCTTCGTTCTTGCCGATGTTGACGTAGCCGGCGACGCGGTCGCGGTGCGTGCGTGAGATGAGCGGTCCGATCTCGGTTTTTTCGTTGGTAGGGTCGCCGACGCGCAGCTTATCGGCGCGCGCGGATAAGGCCGCGACGAACTTGTCGTAGATGCTGTGTTCGAC
>JBBTGF010000273.1:0-1943 GCA_038041525.1 Elusimicrobiota bacterium
CTAAGAAATCTTCAGCGCGGACGTCTTTTTAAACAAGACGCTACCGGCGCTGGAGACTGACTCTTAGTTGAGGTTCTTGTTGACGAGCTTCGTCATCTCGAACATGTTGACGACGGTCTTACCCTTGAAGATGGGTTTGAGTTTCGCGTCGGCAAGGATGTTCCTTCTATTCTTGGTGTCTTGCAGTTTATTCTTTTTGATGTAGGCCCACATTTTTTTGACGACTTGCGTCCTCGGTAACGGTTTGGCTCCGACGATCTCGGCTAAGGCCGCGCTCGGAGTCATGGGCTTCATGAATGCTGCTGACGGTTTTCTGGGCATTTTTAAGTTTCCTCCCTGATTGACATTCTCGTCCGCTCATCATTTCATTGATGATGCATGACGACTTACGAGAGAAATATACAACAAAATAAAAGAAATTACGCAGATCTTCATTGGGAACTCGACGATGTTACAGAGGGAAAATGTTTCACCCATGAAACAGTAAGGACTCTCATTGACCGCAGCACTCGTTTGGGATTAGGCTCTTGTTGGGAGGGGCTCTATAGGGAACCCGGCCAAATCAAAAAAAAGTCCGGTCCCTGCTACATAGAGCCCTTCAATTTTTTTGTCTGGAAAGATAGAACTATATTGGACGCTCTTAGCATTCTAAGCCAATATTCATCCTGAGCATCATCCCTGTCATCCTGAGCATCATCCCTGTCATCCTGAGCGAAGCGAAGGATCTACCGGTACTCCCGAGAGATCCTTCGGTGCCGTGGCGCCTCAGGATGACAGGGGGCAGCTATTACTGTTATTTGCTAGTCCCTGGGAAACTTGCTTGAATCCAATCGTGGTCATCGACATGGAGGTCATATGAGGATTTTATTATCGGCGTTATTCTTATCATGGTGTGCGGCCTCCGCATTGGAAGCCCAAGACGTCGCGGCGGCTCCCGCTAAGCGTAAAACTGCGGTCAGGCGCACGGTCATTGCCGCGCCGCTTGCCAAGAGGCAGACCGCCCCCGCGAAGCCTTGGAAGTTCTTCCCAATGTTCGAGTTCTCCAGCGGCGAGCTCGATGGTTCCGACCGCAATAATCTTGTTTATCTGCCCGTGTCACTTAAACGTCTGTTGCCGTCGGCCGATGTCAGCGTCACGGCTTCATATGTGTCGTTAGAGACCACGGGGGAGGCAACGGTGGTCGATGGTGTGATGCAACAGATATATAAAGGAAGTTCCGGGACTAAGGCCCAGTCGCATTCAGGTCTAGGTGACATCGAGGTCTTGGGCCGTTATTACATCGTCAGTCAATTCGACGCGGTGCCGACCATCGATACCTACGCTAAGCTTAAACTGCCTACTGCTGATGAGAAGGAGGGCCTGGGGACCGGGGAGTTCGACCTGGGTTTCGGGTTCGAGCTTTCCCGATGGTTCGCGGATAAATATGTCGTCAGTCTTGACTGGGGCTATCTAGTGGTGGGTGACCCTGATAACATCAAGCTTAACAACCAAGCCGTTTTCGACCTGGGTTTCGGTGTGAATCTAGAGAAGCAGACCTTGGTCAGTCTTTTTTATAAAGAGCGTACAGCCTTAGTCGACGGCATGGACAATCCCAGAGACTTGCAGCTTAAGCTGAACCGCCGCATCGACGCGGACAAGCGGTTCTTGGCCGGATTCGATATCGGTCTTTCCGATGGTTCACCCGACTTGGGCGGATATGTGGGGATGTCTTTTAAGTTCTAGTGCTGCCGTGCGCGAGTTCTTTCTGCAGTTCGGATTTTTCAGCGCCGCTTTCTTGATCAGCGTTCTCCTGCATCACCGTTGGCATGACGTGCGTTTGATAGAGACGCCGTATGACGCCTTGGCGTCGGCGGCCATATTCTTCCCCGGGCTTATACTCGGATTGCTCGCGCGCTTCGCCGATTGGCTGCGTGACGTCAAGAAGAGCGTGCCGCCCGCTATCT
>JBBTGF010000274.1:0-5889 GCA_038041525.1 Elusimicrobiota bacterium
CGATTATTCGTGCATGGGTTATTCCGTGCCTGCGGCTATCGGCGCCAAGTTCGCCGACCGTAAGCGCCGTGTCGTGTGCCTCGCCGGCGATGGCGCGTTCTTGATGACGGGATTGGAAATGATGACGGCCGCGCATCATGGCCTCGGCGTGGTCTTCTGTGTCTTGCGGGACCGGGAATTGGCGCAGATCGTGCAGTTGCAGCGCACTACGCTTAATCGTGACACTTGCGGGATCTTGCATGATTACGACTTAGAGTCGATCTGTCGCGGCGCAAAAGTTGATTTTCTGCGGCTTGACGCGGATACAGAGGTCGAGGGTGTGATGCGTAAGGCGTTCGCCTTGGCCGACGCGGGGCGGCCTGTCGCTGTCGAGGTCAGGATCGATTATTCGCAGAAGACTTTTTTTACCAAAGGCATCGTTAAGACAAATTTTTTAAGGCTACCCATGATCGACAGGGTCAAGAAAGCCTGGCGCGCTGCTGGCCGACATCTTGGCGGTAAACCGGCTTTTGTTAAGGAGTGATTCATGGAAAGACAGCTTACCGTAGCAGTGTTGGGAGCATCGACTAACCGGGAAAAATACGGCAATAAAGCCGTCAGAGCGTATCGGCAAGCCGGTTATAAAGTATTCCCAGTCAATCCCAGGGCTGATGTCATCGAAGGCATTAAATGTTATCCGTCGCTTTTGGCGATTCCGGAGACTTTGGATAGAGTGAGCGTTTACCTGCCTCCCGCCTTGGGCGTCACGGCTTTAGATGAGATCGCCAAGAAAGGCGTCAAGGAACTTTATATCAACCCGGGCGCCGAGAGCGACGATCTGGTGAGCAAAGCCAAGAGTCTGGGGCTTGAGCCGATATTAGCATGCAGCATCGTCGAGATCGGGATGAGCCCGGGTGAGTTCGAATAAATCTGTGGTGCCCCCAACCGGATTCGAACCGGTCCTACAGCCTTGAAAGGGCTGTGACCTAACCACTAGTCGATGGGGGCGTTGGGTCGTGTTAATTATAACTTACGCCGCTTGCTTGGGCGGCGCGGTTTGCTTTGCGTTTTGCCCGGGGGCATGAGTTCGATCAACAAGCCGTCATGATCGGAAGTCTTATCTTTCTTTAAATCGACGATCCTGATCTTGGCGTTGTACGTGAGGTTGAGTCCGAAAACGTAGTCGACATGTTTATTGGCTAATTGGGTAAAACCGAAGTCCTTGATGCGCACTGCACCCTCGCTGCTTGGTAGGAAATTAAAATCTCCGACAAGTAGGACTGAATCGCGCGAACGCGCTTCATTGCGTATGCGTTCAAGGATCTCACCGGTCTGCACAGTGGAGAGCGCGCCGTTTAAATGCGTGTTGTAGAGCCTGAGGACGGATCCATCGGTGAGGTCTAGGTCCATGCCACAGAGTGATTTCCTGATCGTTCCGCCGCCCCAGCCTTTTGCGGTGGCTTTCAGATGTGTGCAGTCGATGTTTTTTGGCGTAACGGTGCGGGGGTTCCAGAAGAACGCCAAACCCTCTTCCCAGACGCCGCGCACACCCTCGGATATCCAATGGTAGTAGCGGTACCCTGTGCGCTGTTCGATGATCTTGGCGGGTTCTACCCAGATCGCGCCCCACTTGAATGAACAGCTCGCGACTTCTTGCAAGGCCAGCACGTCGGGCTTGAGTTTGTCGATCTTGGCGATAAGGCGGTCTAAGCGTTTGATATAAACTTCGTAGCCTTCCTTATCCCCGACCGGGTTGCAATAGAGGATGTTGGCATTAACGATGCGCAGGTCCTTGGCTTGCAGCGGCAATGGCGTGCCCAGGTATCCAAGTAATATCAGCAACGGGAGCGTCTTCATGAGACTGTTATTATAGCTATGCGATTGAAATATTCCCGGCAGTGTGCTTGAATGCCATACGAACCTATGCAGAGGCCCCAAAGTCCGCTGTTGTCGATCGTCGTCCCCGCGCTCAATGAGTGCGGCACACTTGCGGGCGTCCTTGACGCCTTGCTGGCGCTAAGACTCGGCGCCGAGATCATCGTTATCGATGATGGTTCCAGCGATGATACTGGCGTGGTCGCCGAGCGCTATAGCAAGCGATATGCAAGTGTTACTTGCATCAGACATGCTTCACGGCAAGGCAAAGGCGCTGGGATCCTTGACGCGCTGGCTGTGGCGCACGGGCGCTACTTCGCGGTGCAAGATGCCGATTTGGAATATGACCCTGCCGATATCCCAGCGTGCCTGCAGCACATGCGGACCGAGTCCCTTGATGCGCTCTATGGTAGTCGCTTCATGAAAGACAACCCAACGGCCTACCCATTGTTCTATTGGGGGAACAAAGCCGTGTCGGCGTGGGTCAGCGTGCTGACCGGAGTTAAGATCACAGATGCGTATACGGGCAGGAAGTTGTATCGCACGGCATTCATGCGGGGGTTGGCTTTGTCGCAAAAAGATTTTGCGATCGAAGCGGAGATGGCAGTCAAGACCGCCCTAGCCGCACGCCACGGCGCTAAGTTCGCTGAAACACCGATAGGTTATAAACCCAGAAAGATCTCTGACGGTAAAAAAATCCGCCCCCAGGACGGCCTGTCCGCCTTCTGGCTGTCGTTAGCCTACAGGTTTAATTGGATAAAATAAATCTCATCGTCCAGATGCGCGTATAAAGAACAACCGCTGCGGGGGGTTCAGCGAAGCGAACATCGCCAAGCGAAGCGGCGATGTTCGCGAGCGACGATGAAATGGGGGGCGCAGCCCCCCTTGTAAAGCGGCCCCCGCCGACGAAGGCGGGGGCGAAGCCCGTAAGGGCCGCGCTTAAACGGGCACATAGCTCAGCTGGTTAGAGCGACCGCCTTACACGCGGTAGGTCAGAGGTTCAAATCCTCTTGTGCCCAGATCGTATATAGATAGGGAGGTCTTGCGACATGTTGACTTGGACTTTGGTCTGCGTGGCGAGCCTTGCCGCGATGGTCGGTTTGCTCTCGACTGCCGAGCATCAACTCTCATCCAAAGTTCGTGGTTTCTGGTTCGCGGTGTCGATCGGGTATCTACTCTTCACACTGGTGGCCGTGACCCAGGCTGCGACCGGGGAGATGGCCGATTTGCTGCACTCTTTCGTCCTTGATTATCCTGGCCGAGCCGAATTTTGGAGCACCTGCGTTCTCGTCGTCTTGGGTCTGGTTTGCGGCGGCGTGCCGTTGGCGTTACTCGAACGTAGCTACGCGTGCAAGAGCAGGGATATCCTCCTGCCACAGAAGCGGGCTACGGTCGCGGCGATGCTCATCGCCATCGTGCAGGGCTGCTCTAGCCTTATCTTGGGCATCGGTTGTGGGTCGCTGATCGCGGACAAGCAGCCCGTGGAAGCCGTCGTGCTTGCCGTGGGTTGCGCATTGTCGGGCTTTACTGCGGCACTCTGGATATGCGCACCGCTTTCCGGCAGAGCCGTGACCCTTATAGAGGCGCTCTTGTGGGGTGCGGTGGCCGGTACCCCGCTTTTGGCAGGCAGTCTGATCGGATTCTACGCGGCGCGCGGCGCTTACTCGTCGCTTGCTATGGGCATGACCTATGGCGCGATCCTCTTTATGTTTTCAGGATTGTTGCATGTCGGACGTTCCTTAAGCGATGACGTGCCCGTGACCGCTGGCCTGTTGACAGGATTCGTCTTCGCATGGGCCGTGACCCTCGGCGTCTTATATATTGAGGCTGCGGCGTTGCTGCCTATTTGAAATTTGATATAAATTCACTGGTTTTCAAGCGCCATAGAGTAGCGTAGAGGGGGGAGGACGCGTGTACGCTTCGCTGGCTGCCGGGGTAGCTCAATGGTGGAGCAATGCTTTCGTAAAGCAGAGGTTGCGGGTTCAAGTCCCGCCTCCGGCTGAAAGTCTTTTTATTGAGCGTATCCCTATCCCCCGAAAAGGAGCATCATGAAGATCCTAGAAGGGGAACAGAACATCGCCAAGACGACGACTCCATTCATCTTGTGGGGTATCCCGATCGTTTATTTTTCCATCGTCGTCGCTTTCTATCTGCGTACCTATGATTCCGCCCAAGTCAAGATTACCTTGACTCAGATGGGCATCGCTTCGGTCTTCGGCCTCTGGTTGATGGAAAAGATCCAAGATCGTAGATTAGGGCTTTCCACTGAGTTCTTACCGGTCTACGCGCCGTTTTTTGCGTTCTTGGCTTCGGGCATATTATCTTTTGCCATCCAGGCTCCTTATAAGCCGACGAATCTCGATGAGTTCACGCGCAGGTTGCTTTATATCAGCGTGGCGCTCATGGTGTTCGACAGGGTGCGCGGTAAGAATGTCGTCGAGAGGATATTGAAGTTCCTGCTCTTAGGCCTCTTTTGTTCGACTTTCTATGGACTGATCCAATTCTTGGATTCGCGCTTTTTTGAGCCGAATCCTGGGATGGGTATCGATATCTTCATCTGGAGACAGGCGTTCGGTAAGCGCATCTTCTCGACCTTCGGCAACCCGAACTTTTACGGGGATTATCTGGTGTTGATGTGTCCGATCGTGGTCTGTTGGGCGTTGGTGCGTAAAAGCGTCGCGGCTTGGTGCCTGTTGGCGTTGACCATGTTTAATATCGTATTCACGGAGACAAAAGGTGCGTGGGTGGGGACGATCTTAACCGCGTTTATGTGGACTATCTTTTATGCCACATATATAAACGCGCCCCTGGCTCTGTTCTTGCGTGCCAGGCTCAAGGCCATCGGTTTAGTCGTGGCTGCGGGTTTCGTCACCATGATCATGCTGACCCCCGCGCTTAATCCCATCTCGATCTCTTTCCGTATCTACACTTGGTTATCGACCTATGAGATGATCCGGGACCATCCTATAGCCGGTATCGGCGTGGGTAGTTTCAAAGTGATCTATCCGGCGTACCGCAGGCCGCAGATCTTCCACATTGAAGATAAGCATAACACCGAGACGGATCATGCCGAGAACGAGCATATCGAAGTGATGTTCGATGAGGGGATCATCGGTTTCGGTATCTACTTGTGGCTTATCCTGACTGTCGTGATCTTGAGCGCCAAGACGCTCAAACGTTGGCGTGATGGGGGTTGTAAGGATGAGAGGCCTTACTATCTCGTTGGTGTCACTGTAGCTTGGCTCGGCTCGTTGGTACATAATAATTTCGATGTGAGCATCAGGTTCGTGTCTAGCGGGGTTTTTATGGGGCTCTTGCCCGCGTTGGCAGCCAACCTGGCGCTTTCCGATAAGATATGGAACGAACCTGAACCGCAAGCGCCCCAGTCGTCCGGGCCGATGCCGGTTCTGCAAACCATCGCGCTTGTCGCGGCCAAAGCCGCGTCGCTGGTAGCCGTCTTTTATGTGGCCTACCGGGTGTTCACGGAATTCTATGAGATCCAGGTCAAGATGCTCGGATCCTCACACCCTGGCGACCAATTGATGGTATTTTTGGCATGGGTATTCTTCGTGACGCTTTTAGGCGGCGGCGTATATGTCTATGTGCGTTCCTTGCATAAAGCTAGGAGCATCTTCTCGAGCCTAGTCCCGTTGTTACTAGCCTACCCTGTGTTGTTCTTTTGGGGGTGGTTCCGCGGCGACGTGCATCACAATATCGCTATCGTGCATTCCAAGCGCAGGGCCTGGGGCGATGCGATCGCGAATTATACGTTGGTGACCAAGAAGAATCCCGGATTCATTATGGCGTATTATTTCCTTGGTAATGTCTTCAATGACCGTTGGGACATGGAGCCCAAGAACGTCCCGGAGTGGGGCGATCCCAAAGGGGTCAAAAGGACCGATTATAACAGGGCCATCGAGATCTATGAGTATATCCGGCGCCATCTGGCTCCGAATTACGTGCAGATGCATTATCACGTCGGCAACCTCTTCCTCAAGAGAGCGGAGTACGCGAAAGGCAACGGCGAGTCGCCTG
>JBBTGF010000275.1:0-1107 GCA_038041525.1 Elusimicrobiota bacterium
CAAAAATCCAGGACTTCGAGCGTACCCCCCACGTTGACCCGGTTGGCAATGGTCGCGGAGATCGTCAAGTCGTAGATCGCGGCTAAATACCAGACTTCCTCGATATCGCCGGCAAGCGTCTTGTATGCTTCATGCGTCAGACCGAATCTGGGCTTGGATATATCCCCGGGCACTACCCTGACCCTGGCGCCGTCGCTTAAAGCCGCGGTATCCTGCGCTGCTTTTTCCATGAATTTCGGCTGCACCAGGCAGATGACCTCGAGATCCGCGTCGCGACGTAACAGCCTGTCGATGATGCGGCTGCCGATGAACCCCGGGAAACCCGTCAGCAGGACTCGTTTCATGATAACCTCCTGGATGCCAGTGGACCGGCGGCGCAGAACATATAAGTGAGAGTCCCGGCCGCTAGGACCATCCCCATCCTGAAGTACGCATCGGATGGGAAGCGCAATAACAATAGTGCGCAAAAACTCAACCCGATATAAGGCACCACCGCAGGAACGCAGAACCTCGCTGCCTGCGCTTGCCTGCGGCGCAACCGCAGCAAACTCACATGTGTCAGAGCGAATACGCAGACGAGCAGGAGGCTCGTGGTCTGCGCCATGACCTTGACCCCTCCGGTGACGACTAGTAAACAGCACAACAGCATGGCGACGATGACTGCGACCCACGGCGTCTTGCGCCGTACATGCACGAGTGAGAGCTCTTTCGGGACCAAACCATCGTTCGACATACCGTATAACAAGCGTGATGCCATGATGAGATTGGCTAGACCCGTATTGGTTACCGACAAGATAGCGATGAGCGAAAAGAGCCTCAAGGGGATAGCTATCTCGGCACGCCTGATGACATCGAGCAACGGAGTCGAGGTCAACGCCGCCGTGTCGGCGCCCAGCGTCACCAAGACGATGCAGACGATGACCATGTAGAGCGCGCCACAGACGCAGACTGCAGTCAAGATAGCCAATGGGATATCACGTTGCGGATCGAGCGCTTCCTCGGAAAGGTTTGCCAGGTCCTCAAAACCGATGAACGCATAGAACGCCAATGTCGACGCCGCAAGGATAGCCGACACATCAGCATGCGGACGGATACGTTCAAACGCTA
>JBBTGF010000276.1:0-4928 GCA_038041525.1 Elusimicrobiota bacterium
CGTTGATGATGAAGACGCCCGCCGGCGGTACGCATCCTAAGAGCGCGCTCAAGACATCTCCCCTGGGGATATCAAGTTGGTCGCGCTGCTTAGGCAAGGTCAAGAACTCCAAGACCACGCCCGCTAATGATATGGCAACGACTAGCAATGGGATCATGACTTAGGTCAAACTATTATAGTGCAAACTACCACACCGTTGCGTTTGCTCATCATCATACTCTTAAGCATACTCGCCGCATTCTTCTTGCGCGACCATATCGCCGAACGTATCTACGTGCCCACACCATCGATGAAACCGGCCATGCCTGCGGGTACGCACTGGTGGCAAGAAAAGCTCACGCTGTTGCTACGCGAACCGCGCCGCGGCGACGTCATTGTCTTCGAATCCCCCTTAGGCGACAGTAAAGAACTCATCAAGCGCGTCATCGCCGTGGCGGGCGAGACGGTCGTGATCGAAAATAAAGAGGTCTCCATCAACGGCTCCGTACTCTCGGAACCCTATAAACATCACGACACGGACATGATCTTCGCGGGCGACAACCTGGGACCATTGACCGTTCCCGCGCACCACGTCTTCGTCTTAGGCGACAACCGCGACCATTCCGGGGATTCGCGCGACTGGCACGACGTCAAGACAGGCGAACCGGTCTATTTCATCGCGGCAAGCAAGATAAGAGGAAAGGTCTTCGGGGTCAGGTGACTGCGGGACCCTCGGGCGCGGTCGTTGGCGGCGTATCCACGACCTGCGCTGGCGACGTCACGGGCGCTCCCCCATCGGCTGGCGCGGCCGCCTCATCTTTAGGCAACGACTTGGTGAACCGGCACTTGGGGAATTTTGGACACGCTAAGAATGGTCCACGCCTGCCGATGCGCTTGACGAGTTTGGTACCGCACTTCTCGCAAGGGATCTCGGTAGCGACCACGACCTTACGCTCACCGGTCTTGGTGAGCCCGACCTTGAACTTACAATCCGGGAACCCCTTACAGGAAAGATACTTGCCAAAGCGGCTCTCGCGCATCAGCAGGGGTTTACCGCAAAGGTCGCATTTCTCATCCGTCTCAACCGGCTCGATCTTGGCGACCACCATGTTCTTATCAGCCGCCTTAAGATCGGGTTCAAGGGTTTTCCAAAAATCCGTGAGCACCTCTTTACCGCTCAATTTCCCTTGCGCCACCTCATCTAAAAGGTCTTCCATCTTGGCAGTGAACCCGATGTCAACGATCTTGACGAAATAATCCTTCAGGCGGGAATAGACCTTGCGCCCGAGTTCGGTCGGCGTGAAGACCTTGCGCTCCAAGGTCACGTAATTACGCGCCATCAAGGTCTGGATGGTGGGCGCATAGGTCGATGGGCGCCCCACGCCATTGGATTCCAACGCCTTGACGATACTGGCCGCGTTGAAACGCGGCGGCGGTTCGGTGAAATGCTGCTGTGGGATGAATTCCCGCAGGTCAAGCATCGTGCCCTTGGCGATCTTGGGCAGGTCGCCTTCGGCGTTCTCGCCCTCCCTGTCGCTACTTAAACCGATATGACGGAAGCCATCAAATATCTCCACGGAGCCAGAAGCGCGGAAGCCGTACTGCCCCGCATCGATGGAGATGGCAGTCACCGCGAGCTTCTGGTCCTGCATCTGGCTTTGCATAAAACGTACCCAAATGAGTTCATAAAGCTTGTTCTCATCATCCGTGAGATGCGCTTTCATGGCCTCGGGAGTACGCTCGACGTCTGTAGGCCTGATCGCCTCATGCGCTTCCTGAACGAATTTCTGCTTACCCTTGAAACGCTTGGACGTATCTCCCGGCAAATACTGCTTGCCATATTTCGCGGCGACGAACTCGGCCGCCGCCGTGCGCGCTTCGAGCGCGACGCTGATCGAATCGGTCCTCATGTAGGTGATAAGACCTGTCGTGCCTTCCGGGAGCTTCTTACCTTCATAAAGCGCCTGCGCGATCATCATGGTGCGTGCCGGCGAATAGCCGAAGGCGCGGTGCGCGGCCTGTTGCAGCGCTGCGGTAGTCAGCGGCGCTTGCGGCACGCGCGACATGGAACTTTCCTTGACATCGGTGACTTTGAAAGCGGCGCCACCTAAGGCCGTGACGATCTTGTCGACTTGCTCTTTGGACTTAAGGTCGAGCTTCTCGACCTTATCTTTGCCGTCTTTGACCAGCGCCGCGAGAAAAGCCTGCCCTCCGCGTTTGGAAACCAGCCTGGCCTGCAAACTCCAATATTCTTGCGCTTTGAAAAGTTCAACCTCAAGCTCACGCTCGACGATAAGGCCCAAGGCCACAGATTGCACGCGTCCGGCCGACAAGCCCTTCTGGAGCTTGCGCCATAAGATCGGAGAGATGGAGTAACCCACGAGCCTGTCGATGATGCGCCGGGCCTGTTGCGCGTCGACTAAGTGCATGTCGATGGGTCTGGGATGGCTGATGGCTTCCTTTATGGCGCGCACCGTGATCTCATGGAAGGTGATACGCTCGGCGACATCTTTAGCCGGACGCAAAGTCTCCAGCAGATGCCACGCGATAGCTTCCCCTTCACGATCGAAGTCAGTCGCCAGGTAGATTTTGGTCGCCTTCTTGGCAAGCGCCTTCAAATTCTTGATGATAGGCGCGCGGCCCTTGACCGTGACATACTTCGGCACAAACCCATGCTCGACGTCGACGCCCAGGCTACTTCTAGGCAGGTCACGCACATGGCCCCAGCAACTTTTGACGATGTAACCGCGACCCAGCATCGCCGAGATAGTCCTTTCTTTAGTGGGTGACTCGACGATTATCAGTTTTGACATACGATATAACCTTGACCAGAAACCTCTTTAATGCAAGCCTTTATTTCCAAACCGACCAAAACCGCGCTCAACCTATCGACGCCGAGCCCGCAACGCGCCAAAAGGCTCTCGAAATCCCCCGGCGCGTCCTTGATGAGAGCCAGCACCGCTGCCTCGCTGCCAGAAAGTCGCGGCATGTCCTTGCTCTTGCCGGCCGTCAATCCCAGCGCCTCAAGGATATCCGCACAACATGTGACCGGCAGCGCGCCGCTGCCGATAAGGTGATGCGGGCCGCTGCTCATTTTAGAAAAAATACTCCCCGGCACCGCAAATACCTCTTTACCCAGAGCCGCGCCCCAGCGCGCCGTAATCAGCGACCCGCTCTTGATCCCTCCTTCGACAATGACGACAGCCCGCGCCAAGGCGGCGATAATGCGGTTACGTCTAGGGAAATTGATGGGTGAGGGCCTGATACCCGGTGCGAACTCAGAAATGACGGCGCCCGCAGCAGGGATCATCTCGCTTTGCAGCCTAGCGTTGCAGGACGGATAACAAACATCGACGCCGTTGCCTAATACCGCGATTGTGCGTCCGCCCGCGCGCAGAGCGCCGTGATGCGCGGCGGTATCGATACCCAAAGCAAGACCACTGACGACGAGCACTCCGGCTTGCGCTAACCCCGCGGCGAGCGTGCCCGCAACCTCGATGCCATACGGGGTAGCCGCGCGCGCGCCCACGATAGCGACGCAAGGACCCGGGTCTTTGAGCAAACGCGCATCCCCGTCGACCCATAGGCAAGCAGGACGGTCACGCTCATGCAAACATTCGAGCCAGGGACCCAAGGATACTTGCAGCACCGGTTTGACTTCAGTAACCATGCGTCAGGAACTCGATGCGATGTTTGGCGATACCCGCATGACGGTGCCCAGGGTACTTCTCCACGAATTCGTTGTACATGACGAGCGCTTCGCTATAACGCTTCTGCGCGTCGACGATACGCGCCTTCTCGTAGAAGCAATCGGGACGTTGCGGCGCATCCTTGAAATCCTTGCTCAAGCAGATATCAATGAATTGCAAGGCTTTGGGCCAATCCTCAAGGAAGACATAGGCATCCATCGCCTTGATGAGCAGGCTCATTGAATGCGGTTCTTTACTGTGCGCCTTAAGATACGCCGGAAACTTCGCTGAAGCGAGCCACTGGTAACCCTGATACGACGCGAATACCGCGATCAGGAGGATGAGCAGGTTTTTCCTCAACGCTATCTGCCCGATGCCACCCGTAAAACGCCATCACCTACATTGATGTCGGTGTGTGAATAAACGATGCGGCAACGAGCCCTCCTGTCATTAACCTCGGAGGTCACCTTGAGCTTGCCGAGCTTGTCCGTGAGCCAGAACCTTTCCCCGGTCTTAGCCGATCTCGCGTCACCGACCTTTCTGACAATATCAAGCGTATCGCCGGGCAGCAACCCGTCGTCAGCGCCGATATCGACATAAACCTCGTCACCTTGTGAAAGCATGACCTTTTTACCGTCTTTGACAGCGATGATCTTGCCATCGAAGGATCTGACTTCGGCGGCGCCTCTGTCGACTAAATGCGCAGGACCCGTGGCGCTGACGTCTATTGCGACGCCTTCTTGCTCAGCAACGGACTGTTCATCTGCCGGCGCCTGCGGCGCTTCGTCCTTGGCAGAGCGCTCCACGGCATCCCCCTCAACAGGTTCCTCCTTGACAGGACTGGCCTTAGCCATCTCGACAGGCGGCTGCTCCGTCGCAAGCTGTTTCACCTCGGCGGCCTTGGGGGCTTCTTCTTCAGGAACGATCTGGCCCTTAGAACGTTCTTTGACCTCGGCCTTGGTGACATTAGGCAGCACGAACGTCTGTTCAGGATAGATAAGACTCGGGTCCTTGATGGAATCGGTATTCGCCTCATGGATACCCTTCCAGGAATATGGGTCGCCATAGATCATACGCGAGATATCCCAGAGCGTGTCTTTCCTGACCACCACATAGCGTTGCGCGCTCTCAGCGCCGGTTTCTTGGCCAAGGACAGAGATAACCGACCCAAACAACAAGACAGCGCCGCCGAAGAATCCCGATAAGGTCATTCGTATAGTCATCATATCCACCCTCCCGCTAACCAGCGTCTACCGACGT
>JBBTGF010000276.1:4938-8190 GCA_038041525.1 Elusimicrobiota bacterium
CAAGCGCAATTTCAGCGCCATGGCGAGATGCTCTTTGGCGATCTCGCAAGCCTGCGCTAAATCGGCGATGGTGCGCGCGGTCTTCAGTACCCGGTGATACGCGCGCGCCGTCAATCCGTAACGTTTCATCGCCTCACCCAAGAAGTTTTGCTCATCTTCGCGCAATTTGCAATGTCTTTTTAGCGATTGCAGACCCATGTGTGCGTTCAACATCTGCGGCCCGCCGGCGAACCTCTCGATTTGCGCTGCCCGGGCGCGGGCGACCCGCTCCCTGATTGCGGCTGAACCTTCGCGGGCCTCTTGAGCCAGTAACGAAACATGGACCTCGTGGGCATCGACCTCGACTCTGATATCCATGCGGTCGAGCAAGGGTCCGGAGAACTTACGCTGATAACGCTCGATGGCGCGTGAGCCGCACTGACACTCTTTTTGGCGGCTGCGCCACCAGCCGCATGGACACGGATTAGCCGCGGCGATAAGGATGAAGCGGCACGGATACTCGAAACGGCTCAAGGCACGCGAAATGACGACTTTTCCTTCTTCCAGCGGCTGACGCAGCGCCTCGAGCACGTCACGCCTGAACTCGGGCATCTCGTCAAGAAACAAGATGCCGTTATGCGCAAGGATAGCTTCGCCCGGGATGGCGCGCACGCCGCCACCGACCATGGCGGCAAAGCTCGAACCGTGATGCGGGCTGCGCACCGGCGCCTCGGTAACGATGCGTCCGTCTTCCAAAAGACCCGCCGCGGAATAGATACGCATCACGCCCAGAGACTCCTGGATATTGAGCGCCGGCAATATCCCTGCCATGGCGCGCGCCAGCAAAGTCTTGCCCGACCCGGGCGGACCGGTCATGAGCATGTGATGGCCGCCGGCGGCCGCGACTTCAAGCGCTTTCTTCGCCAGGCTGTTGCCCGCGATATCGGCAAAATCAGTCACCGTATTTTTTCCCTGCCGCGACTCCGGCTGACGCTCGGCTGTGGTCACCGCGATCTCGGTCCTGCCCAAGATCCAATCGATAGCCTCGCGCAGCGTCTGGCAGCCGATGACCTCGACACCCTCGATCAACGCCGCCTCTTGGGCGTTACTGCACGCAACGACCACGCCGCGCAACCCCATAGCTTTAGCGCACAACGCCATGGCAAGCGTGCCGCGCACGCGCCGCAGGGCGCCGTCTAAGCCGAGCTCCGCGGCGAAAAGATATTCCCGCAGCCGGTCTTTGCGATAGCCGGCATCCCGCGTATGATCACTGACCAAGATGCCCAGCGCGATCGGCAAGTCGAATTCCACGCCCTCCTTTTTAAAATCAGCCGGCGCTAGATTGACCGTGATCTTAGCCGACGGGAACGCGAAGCCCGTGTTGCGGATGGCAGCCAAGACCCGCTCGCGCGATTCCTTCACCGCAGTATCAGGAAGCCCGACCAAAGCGAAGGCGGGGATGCCTTTGCGCCGCACGTCGACCTCCACGCTGATCAATCTGGCATCGATGCCGTAAGGACACGCTGAATAGATGATGTTTGTCGCCATATAAGGGACCTCCTTGGCCCCCACTCATATATACGGAAAAAATCGCAGAATGTAACAGTGTTAAAGACCGATTCCCCGCGCATCATCAAGCACGACCTGCGCGGCCTGTTGACCCTGGCCTGGCCCATCATCGTATCGCGCTCAACCCAGGTCGTGGTGGGCCTAGCCGACGCCCTGATGGTCTCCCACTTAGGCGAAACGGCATTGGCCGCGGTCACCGCCGGCGCCATGAACTCCTACGCGTTCTTCGTGTTCCCCATGGGCGTTTCCTTCATCGTGTCGAGTTTCAGCTCGCAACTGACCGGGCGCGGCCAAGCCGCCGGCGCTCGCCGCTACGGCTGGTACGGGCTCATCATAGCGGGACTCGCGCAACTATTAGCCTTGACCTCGATCCCCTTTTTTCCCATTATCTTCAGCCACTTCGGTTACACGCCCGAAGTGAGCATGGCCCTATGTTCATATCTGGCCATCCGCTTCCTTTCCACGGGCGCCGCCGTAGGCATCGAGGCGCTCGGCAACTATTACGGCGGATTGGGCAACACCTCTCTCTTGATGAAAGCCAACATCACGGCGATGGCCGCCAACGTCTTATTCAATTGGCTGCTCATCGACGGGCGCCTGGGCTTCCCTGCCCTAGGGTTTCAGGGTGCAGCCTGGGGTAGCGTGCTATCTGTCAATCTAGCCTTCGCGATCTTCTTGACGGTATTCCTGTTGCACGGCCGTGGTTTGGGGCGCCTGGGCTTGGATGTGCGCGAATTCCTACGCATGATGCGCTTCGGTCTGCCCTCGGGGTTGAACTGGTCTTTTGAATTCTTCGCCTTCATCCTGTTCGTCAATATCGTGGTCGCGGGATTAGGCACAAGCAGCCTGGCTGCTATGATGGCGGTCCTGCAGCTCAACTCGATATCCTTCATGCCTGCCTTCGGTCTAAGCAGCGCGGGGGCTATCCTAGTGGGACAGAGTATCGGGGCACGACAAAAACATGCAGTCCCCTATCTGGTCAGACTCACATTCCTGGCGTCCGCAGCTTGGATGGGACTGGTGAGCGTCAGCTACCTGGCGTTCCCCACGTTGCTGCTTTCCCCTTTTGTTCCCGGCCAGAGCGTAGATGGCGCCTTCATGGCAACGGGCGTATTGATGCTAGGCATGTCCGCCTTCTGGCAGGTCTTCGACGCGGCGGGCATGACGTTAAGCGAATCCTTGCGCGCGGCCGGAGACACGGCATACGCCATGTGGGCCAGGGGACTCATCGCTTGGGGTTTCTTCCTACCGGGGAGCTGGATCCATGTACGCCACTTCGGCGGTTCTGAAGGCGCCGTCATGGCTTGGCTCATCGCCTATCTGGCGATCGTTGCCCTAGCGCTTTACCTACGTTTTAAATCAGGCGCCTGGAAGAAGATAGAACTGATGCAAGACCCGCTACCGGTCTTGACTCATCCTGAATCTTAGGTCGTTACGCACATCAAGGATCATTCTCACCAATCTCTCTTCACTGCGACGAATGTCTTTTGA
Organism: Elusimicrobiota bacterium; assembly: GCA_038041525.1. GTDB lineage: Bacteria > Elusimicrobiota > Elusimicrobia > JACQPE01 > JACQPE01 > JBBTGF01. The sequence continues at coordinate 7,978 of JBBTGF010000276.1, forward strand.
AAGCTCCGCGATAAGTACGTTCATGTGCCCCGTGATATCGCCTCTAAGACGGCTTTCAAGCCTGAACAAATCACCCTTAGTGGCAGTCCTCGTCAAACAACCCTGTTGCTGATCCATCATCGTATTATAACCTCCATACACATATCCCCCCATACATGTAGAATTGTCCAACGCAAGATGAGCCTGAAAAATATACTGTTTCCAACGCAAGAT
>JBBTGF010000277.1:0-376 GCA_038041525.1 Elusimicrobiota bacterium
TATTGGCGCCATGCTCGTCGGTGCCGGTGAGGAAATACGGTTCATCGCCGAAGAGCCTACGCGCGCGCGACCAGACATCGGCCGCGATGGTGGTATAGGCATGACCGATATGCGCTTCGGCGTTAACATAGTAAAGCGGCGTGGTTATGTAATAGCGCATAACTTAAGCAGTAATCTTTCAAAAACCAACGCCGGGGTGATATTGGCCTCCAAGTCACGTTGCGCGTGCAAAATGTACCCCAGACTACGCGTCCTAACCACCGCATCGACCTGCCCGTCAAGGACGCTGGCACGCTTGAGTCCCTCGATGAACTCAGCGGCATCCTTGCGGGCGAAGCTATGGCTCTTATACCTGGCGACCTTCATGCCGGCAGAC
>JBBTGF010000277.1:386-2890 GCA_038041525.1 Elusimicrobiota bacterium
CTCGGCCGCCCCGGCGGTCACCAACTACCACAAGGGCCACGGCATCCGCCAAAATTTTGGGGGGTCCATCTACCCAACCGAGGGTTCCAGCATGCTCGATCTGTCCACAGGAGTGGCCGCGGCCAAGGGCCACGCACCTTGCCTAACTTGGCGCTGTCATGATACGCGAGCGCCGCCTGCGCGCTGCCAAAACCCGCCAGAGCGGCCGCCTGCGCCTCGGCTTGCGTGCAACCCCTACGTTCCATGACGATACGTTCAAGCAACCCGGTATGCAAACGACGCAATGGCAATTTAAAACTAGCGCGAGATACGATGGTAGGCAACAAGAATTCCTCGGACTCCACGATCCACAGCCAAGAAAGATGCACGGGCGCTTCTTCAAGGATTTTAAGCATCGCGTTCTGTGCCTGCAAAGTCAACGTGTCGGCGTCATCGATGATGACGACCACGGGTTTACCGCCGAATGGCCGCCCTTTGACCGTATCCATAAGATGGCGCATAGTCTCGATTTTAAGCTGCCTGACGGACGTCTTACCGCTCAAAACAGCCTGCTGATAGTCCAAATCGACAATGACCACGCCCGGGTGCGTACCCCGGGAGACCTTCGTACAATCATCACACGCATCGCATACCGTCAGGTCTTTGGGCTTGGCAGCGCAATGCAAGGCCTTGGCAAAACGCAAAGCCGCTTTTTTCTTACCCACCCCGCAAGGCCCGGTCAGGAGTATGAACGGCGGGATCATGCCCTTCTGCATGATGACGGACAGCGCGCCTAAGACGCTGTCCTGTCCCAGGATCTCATCGGTCGGCATCTTAGAGCGCGCCCCTATCGACAAGTAGTTTGACGATATGTCCATGGATGGCATCCGGAGGCCTTGCGGCATCGAGCAAGACGCAATCCCGCATGCGACCAACCAGGCGCAGATAAGCTTTCCTGACCTTGCGCAAGAACGAACGCTCACGCTCCATACGGTCACGCGTGCCCGTCATGCGGCGTTCGCATTCCCCGATAGGCAGATCAAAAACAATGGTCAAATCGGGACTCACCCCATGACAGGCGAAATCATTCAAACCTTTGACATCGGACAGCGCGATGCCGCGCCCCAATCCTTGATAAGCCACCGTCGAGAGCGTGAAGCGGTCACAGATGACGAATTTGCCGGCAGCCAAGGCAGGGGCGATCTTCTCCGTCACATGCTGGGCACGGCTGGCTTCGTACAACAACAGCTCTGCGCGGTCAGCGACATGCCCCTTAGTCTTAAGCAATAAGTCACGGATGCGCTCACCTAAACCGGTACCCCCGGGCTCCCGCGTGAGCAGGCAGGGGATCCGGTTGCGGCGTAAAAAATGCTCAAGCAATCTAGCCTGAGTGGATTTCCCACATTTATCCAGACCCTCAAGGACAAGAAAAAAACTTTTCTTTGATCTTTCCATAGATGAACACTAGTTTACCAATGCGGTGAATAAAATTACATAGTAAACACCGGCCACACGGTCTAAACTGGTAGGTTTCACTAAATATATACAATAGGCATGGTTAAATGAAAAAGACATCCGGTGTCACCTTAGTCGAACTGATGATCGGCATGGCCATCCTCACAACGGCGGTTGTCGGTCTGATGGGCGCCTTTACCGGCATCCAAAAATCGATCCAATACGCTAAATCCCGGACCTTGGCCACCAGCCTAGCGCAGGAAAAAATGCAAATCCTCAAACAACTGTCCTATTACCATGTCCTGATCACAACCTATACAACCTATCAAACAGAACTTAGCCCCATGATCCCCTATGACAACGGCTATTTCACCCCAGAATCCGTGTTGGAAGGCAGTGTCGCGTTCACCCGATTGACCTATATCCAGGTCGCGCAGGAAGTATCCGGTGACATGCAAACCTTGGCCCCAACGACCCCCGATACGGGTATGAAACTTGCCACCGTTTCGGTGATCTGGACGCAGGGCAATGAAAAACGCAGCGTGCAATTACGTAGCGTCATCTCCAACCCGGACACGGTCATGTCTAATTGCGTCTTCTCAGGCAGAGTCAAGATCGTCGCAACCGCTACGGGCATCTCCAACGCCTTGGTCTCGATCTCGGAAAACACCGGTTGGAGAGACACTTCCGACGCTTCCGGCGATTATTCCGTCAGCGTCTATCCCGGAAGTTATAATTTTTACATCACGGCTCCAGGTTACTTCCCGCTTTTCAGCCAGTCCTCGATCGCCGACGGCCAAACCGTGCCACTTGATTTTTTCCTCTCACCGATGGCCTCGGGTATCGCCTCCGGGACAGTCTGGAAAAACGACCATTTAGTCATCAGTCAGGTCGTGGGCAGCAGCGTCAACGCCGCTGGTTTTTTCCAGGAATACATCGAACTATTCAATCCAACCACCTGGACATGGATCGTCGCTACCGACGCCTCCACCCCTGTCATCGATGTCAAATATCAATTGCGTAACCAAGCGCTGACCACGATCGCGATGAATTACGCTACCTTGACCATC
>JBBTGF010000278.1:0-4179 GCA_038041525.1 Elusimicrobiota bacterium
CGCTGATGGATTCGCCACGGACCGCGACGTACTTGCGGGCCGGCGATTGGATCAACAAGAACATCCCTGTCGGCTCGACGATCGGCATCGATTTCGGCACGGATTATCCGCATGTCGAGCAAGTGCCTCCGTTCCATTTCATCGACTACCAGATCATCGCCGGTAGCGCGAACTGGGATATCGCCAAAGGAGTCCCGGAATACGTGATCAGTTCGGACAACCCGGTCTGTATCGCTGGGTTCCATTACGGTTATCCGACGCCGGATTTCTTGGAACGCTACTCCCTGCTGGCGGAATTCAAGTCGATGGCCTATCCGGTAGCCTGGGGGCGCAACCCGTTCTCCTGGGTCAATTTCACATACCGTGTTTTCAAGCGTAAACCAATGATTTAAACTGTTGAACATGAAACTCTGTCTGGTCAATCCTCCCGGTCCTAGGTATCTTTACCGTAACAGTGTGTGTACGTTCATCTCCAAAGCCCGTTATGTATGGAAGCCTAAAGATTTCATCCTGTTGACGAGCGTCACTCCGGCCGATTGGGAGATCGCCTTCTTGGACGCGTCGATCGACCGGTTGTCCGCGGTGGACGCTTTGGCTTGGCTGCAGCGGGAGCGTCCGGATGTCGTCGCCATGCAGCTTTCTTCCATCGCTTGGGATACGGACTTTGCGTTCTTGTCAAGCGTGCGTGAGAGCTTCAAGGGCAGCAGGATCATTGTTTTAGGCGAGGTGTTCCAGGAGGAACGTTTCCGCCGGATGGTCGCCGGTATAGCCGATGGCGTGATATACGACCCTCTTAGGGTCGACTTGGTGAGGTTAGTCGGCGATACCCCGCATCCTTTTGATGTGCCCGTGTCCGGTCTGCATAAGAAGGATAACCGGCAGTTCGCCACCCACGTGCCTCGTCATGAACTTTTTGATAACACCAAGTATCGTTGGCCGTTCGTCAAACATTTTCGCTTCGCTTCGGTGTATACCCAATATGGATGTCCGTTCGCGTGTTCTTATTGTCCCGAATCGGCCACGAGCGTGTCTTACCGTAATGCGCGGGATGTATTGGCGGAGATGGCTTCTTTGAAGACAGCCGGTTATAAGGAGATCCATATCGGGGATGCCTCTTTCGGCTATCCGAAGGATAACGCGGTCAAGATACTCGAAGGCATGGTCTCCGGAGGTTTCGGTTTCGTGTGGAGCAGTTATATCCACCCTGCTCTCGGGGACTCAAAGACTATTGAGCTGATCGCCAAGAGTGGAGGGCATACTTTGGTCATCGGCATCGATTCGGCCGACGGTGCACTCTTGGCTAAGTATGGACGCAACCTTCCGCAGGGTAAGATCAGGGATTTCGTCAAGATGTGTCATGACCAAGGTATCGATGTGTGCGGGGATTTTATCATCGGCTTTAAAGAGGACACCGAGGAGTCGTGCCTGCGGACGATCGATCTAGCTATCGATATGGATGTGGATTATGCTTCCTTCAACATTGCCACGCCGATGTTGGGGACCATGCTCAGGGAAGAGTACCGTGAACGGGGTCTCACCGCCATCGGTTTTGATACCGCAGGTTTAAACGAGGTGGCTGATATGCCTAATATGCGCGCCAAGGACTTGGTCCGGTTGCGTAACCACGCGGTCAAGCGTTTCTATCTGCGGCCGTCGTATTTCTGGAAGCATGCGATGAAATGCAGGAATTTTGAGGAGTTCCTTATCAAGGCTGACGAGGGGATGGGCATCATCGTGAACCTGTTCAGGCGTAAATCGACTCGCTACGATAACTTCATTTAGATAAGCCGCCGCCCTCGGCCTTTGAGCTTCTATAATCTGACCATGTCTAAAGTCCTTGTCATGATGAGCGGCGGAGTCGATTCTTCCGTTGCCGCCTATCTGCTCAAGCAACAGGGTCATGACGTCACGGGCGTCACCATGCGTTTGTTCGACCCTAAGGATCTATTGGAGCCCGCTTCTCCCGGCCTGGGTCCTGCCGGGCCAAGCTGCTGCGGCGGCAAGAAAGACGCGTGCCTGGCGCAAGATTGCGCCATGCTCTTAGGCATCAAGCATGAGATCCTAGATGAGAAGCAGCGTTTCCGCGAGGACATCATCGATGCCTTCAAGGGCGCGTACATGGCAGGTGAGACGCCTAATCCGTGCGTGGATTGTAACCGTTTCCTTAAATTCGGCACGATCTTAGTCTGGGCGCAAGAGCGCGGCGTCGATGCCGTGGCCACGGGTCATTATGCGAAAGTCGCCGCTTCGGGGCCGGACACTGGACTCTTCAAGGCTAAGGATGCCAAAAAAGACCAGAGCTATTTTCTTTACATGCTTGATGAACGCCAACTGCCACGGGTGATGTTCCCATTGGGGGATATGACAAAGGAAGAAGTGCGTGCCCTCGCTGCTCAAGTCGGATTGCCGACTGCGGCTAAGCCGGAGAGCCAGGATATCTGTTTCGTGGGCGCTTTGGGCGGAGATTACCGTACGATGTTGGGGCCCGCTCTCGAGGGGCCGATCGTCGAGCGTACGACCGGCAAAGTCTTGGGCCGACATACGGGTCATTTCAACTATACTATCGGCCAACGTGAGGGCCTTGGCATCGCTGTTGGTGAACCTTTATATGTCACCAGCGTCGATGCGGCCAAGAACACGGTTTTCGTCGGCAAGGATGGCGATCTGGTCAGGACCGAAGTATCCTTGCGTGATGTGACTTGGACCTCACGGCGTCACTGTGAGATGACGGTCGTCGAGGCTGGGGTCAAGATAAGGTATCGTTCCCCGGAAGTCGCGGCGACCATCCACACGGCACAAGCCCGCCGCGCGCGCGTGGTGTTCACTGCGGCGGTGCGCGCTCCCGCCCCCGGGCAGTCTGCGGTTTTCTATGATGGTGATAGAGTCCTTGGGGGAGGCATCATCTGTGGCTAGGATAAAAGTCCTGGTGCTTTACGGCGGACGTTCGCCCGAGCACGAGGTTTCTTGCATATCGGCCAAGTCGGTTTTGGCCGCGATCGATCATAAACGCTTTGACGTCGTGGCGGTCGGTATCGATCGGCACGGCCGCTGGCATCTGCAGGATATTCATAAGCTCATGGCCAGCGCGGCGCCCGCCTTGCCGTTGCATACTGGCGGCATACATGCTTTGCCTTCACAACAGGCCGGTGAAGGCGCTCTGTTGGTCACGCAGAAAGGCAAGCCTGCGCGCAAGGTCACTTTTGACGTGGTGTTCCCAGTGATGCATGGTTCGTTCGGTGAAGATGGGACTTTGCAGGGGATGCTCGAGATGATGGGTGTGCCGTATGTGGGTTGCGGGGTCTTGGCGAGCGCTTTGTGCATGGATAAAGACATTGCTTACCGTTTGGCCCGCCGCGAGGGTATCCCTGTCCCGGACTATTTGGCGATCGAGGATTTTGAGTGGGGCGCCCGCCGTAAAGAAGCGATGAGTTTTGCCGGTAAGTGGGGATGCCCCGTCTTCGTCAAACCGGCGCGCACGGGTTCCTCAGTAGGTGTCTCCAAAGTTAAACGGCCTTCCGAGCTTGTCGCGGCATTTGACAAGGCGTTCGCGTTCGACAGTAAGGTCTTAGTGCAACGCGCCATTTTGGGCCGTGAGATCGAATGCGCGGTCTTAGGCGGCGTCGGCGACCTCTTCGCGTCGCGTCCGGCCGAGATACTACCGAGTCATGATTTTTATAGCTATGAGGCCAAATATCTCGATCCACAGGGCGCTAAATTGCTGGTACCCGCTCCTTTGTCCAAGACTAAGGAAGACCGGGTCCGCGCCTTGGCGCTGGATTGCTTTACGGCGTTGGATTGTTATGGCATGGCCCGTGTCGATTTTTTGATGGCTGGCAAGGATGGCAAGGTCTATTTTAACGAGGTCAACACCATTCCCGGATTCACCTCGATCAGTATGTATCCGAAGATGTTGGAGGCCTCGGGTATCCCGTATCCCAAGATCGTCGAGCGGCTCATCGCGTTGGCTTTGCAGCGTTCAGCGAAGGAAAGCAAGCGCCGCTTGGTCAAATGACATGGCAAAACTGATCCTCGCCATCGATAACGAGAGCAATATCCTGGAAGTCATCAACATGACGCTTTCTATGGAGGGCTTCGAGGTCATCACCGCTGCCGACGGCGCCATGGGAGTGGCATTGGCGCAAGAGAGGAACCCGCAGTTGATCTTGCTTGACGTCACTA
>JBBTGF010000279.1:0-2263 GCA_038041525.1 Elusimicrobiota bacterium
CTCGGTGACCGGATTCCCGGAGATACTAGGCGGCAGGGTTAAAACCCTTCACCCCAAGATCATGGGCGGCATCTTAGCCGACTTAGACGACCCCTTCCACAGAGCCGATTTGAACAAACACGCCATCGAACCTATCGGGCTCGTCTGCGTCAACCTTTATCCCTTCGAGGAGATGCTTGAAAAGAACGAAGACGACGCCATCTTGAGGGAATTCATCGACATCGGCGGCGTGTCACTGATCCGCGCGGCGGCCAAGAACCATCCACACGTCATCGTACTCACTGATACCGCTGATTACGCCTGGGTAGCCGGACGGCTCAAGGCCCACGGCGACCTGACCCTGCAAGAACGGCGATTGCTAGCTTACAAAGCGTTCGAGCACACCGCGCAATACGACGCCCTGGTAGCCAATTATTTCAGGACCTCATCAAGCGACATCTCCTTCCCGAAGACGATGACCTTACGCTTGAAAAAAGCGCAAGACCTGCGCTACGGGGAGAACCCGCACCAGCAAGCGGCGCTCTATCAACTGCCCAAGCGTCACGGCGGCGTGGCGTTCGCAAAATGTCATCAAGGCAAAGAACTCTCCTTCAACAACTATCTCGATTTGGAAGCCGCGTGGCGCACCATCAGAGAGTTCGAAGACCCGGCATGCGTCATCATCAAACACACCAACCCTTGCGGCCTCGCTACGGCGCCCAACATCGTGCAGGCATTCTCCATGGCCATGGAAGCCGATCCCGTATCGGCGTTCGGCGGTATTGTGGGCTTCAACCGCGAAGTCGACCCCGAGACCGCGCAACTACTAGCGCCACATTTCCTTGAATGCGTCGTAGCGCCCGCCTTCCACGAGAAAAGCTTGGAGATCCTCAAGGCCAAGAAGAACCTGCGGGTCTTGACTTTGAACTTACGCGAACTGGTACCCCCGGGCGACTTCGATTTCAGGAACATCTCCGGCGGATTCTTAGCGCAGCAAAAGGACACCGCCGTGCTTCCCAAAGAGACCAAGGTCGTCACCAAGAAGGAACCGACGGACACGCAGTGGCTGGCCCTGCGCTTCGCCTGGAAAGTAGCCAAGCACGTCAAATCAAACGCCATCGTGCTAGCGACCCCGAACCAGGCGCTAGGTATCGGCGGTGGCCAAACCTCACGCATCGATTCGTTAAAGATCGCCTCAGCCAAACTCAAAGAGCGCAAAGTCCTCGCCAAGAACGACATGCCCCTGGTGATGGCCTCCGACGGGTTCTTCCCGTTCGGCGATTCCGTACTCTTCGCCAGTCAACAGGGCGTCTCCGCCATCATCCAACCCGGCGGCTCCATCCGCGACGAGGAATCCATCAAGGCGGCCGACGAACTCGGGATCGCGATGGTATTCACAGGGATGAGACACTTCCTACACTGATCAGTTCTCGGGGCGGGAACACCAGAACACAGGCTGCGCGGCTTGCCACTCGGCGCCGCCGGCTGCCACTTTAACAGAGACCATTCCCGCGCCGGAACCGCCATAAATTTTCCCAAGTTTAGCTGACGCGGTCAAGACGGTTATCTGCCCGGGCTCCAAAGACTTAAGATTCCAAGACTTACCCGCCATCGAGGAGGCTCGTGAACCGTCCCACAACCCGTTGAATGCCGTGACACTCAATCCTTCCACGGGTCGGTTGCTTAGATTGCGTAGGATGATCTTATATTTAGCGGCCTCTCCGGCATAGAAAAAATCATGACTCCCCCAGAAACTCCTCGGCAGGCCCGCAAGCACGCCATGCGTGATGATACCCTGACCTAAAGCGTCATGGTAAAAATCGATGCCGGCTTCATCCGCTACCGCCTCGCCCCATGAATCCTCATACATGATCTCGATCTTGATGGGCAGCTCCGCGGCGCTCAAATGCTTCGCGCAGACCGCAGCACCCAAGAGCGTAGCGATCAATAATGGTCCTTTGGGATTTCTCATGGCGATTTTAGTGTAGCCCTGGCGGCGCTTAAGTTTCAATCGCGAAAAAAATCATGGTTGGTGAGCGTAAAGTCAAAACAGAACTTGCAATGACCGTGAATACAAACTAGATATTAGATGTGGATAAGAAGAACCTGAAGTTCCTTTGTTGTTCACGCATCGGCTGCATCACCGACCTGTGCGTGCAACTTAAAAAAGAAGGCCACCAAGTCAGATACTGGATCGAAGACAGGGACGAATCCGAGGTCGGCGACGGCTTCGTCGAGAAGGTCGCGCGCTGGCAGGATTCCAAAGACTGGGCTGACGTCATCG
>JBBTGF010000280.1:0-2588 GCA_038041525.1 Elusimicrobiota bacterium
CGCTTGGAAGAAGGGGGCCTTGGAGTGGGAGTAGAATTGCGTAAGTTCCCGGGTGCGGATGTCGCGTTGACGACAGCGGATTTTTTCATCAATTGGGCCAGAGGGTCTTCGTTGTGGCCGTTGACCTTCGGTCTGGCTTGTTGCGCCATCGAGATGATGAGCGCGTATGCCAGCCGTTTCGATTTCGACCGTTTCGGCGTCATCCCGCGGCCGAGTCCGCGGCAAGCCGCCGTCATGCTGGTGGCCGGCACAGTGGTCAAGAAGATTGCCGATCCCATCGTGCGCATCTACAAACAGATGCCGGAACCGCGTTTCGGCATTTCTATGGGTTCGTGCGCTAATTGCGGCGGACCTTATTACGACAGTTATTCCGTGGTCAAAGGCGTCGACCGCATCATCCCGGTCGATATCTACATCGCCGGCTGCCCTCCGAGGCCTGAAGCCTTACAGTTTGCCGTTATTAAGATCCAAGAGAAGCTCAAACGCCTCTCCCCGACACGCTTGCAGATGGGTACTCCGCAGCAAGAGACAGGAAGCAGGATATGGTGAACCTGCGGCTTGACGCACTCAAACAGCGTTTTCCTTCGTTGCAAGCGCTCGATCCGGCGCCCGTCAAGGATTGCCCCACTATCCGCTTGACCGCACCGGGGGAGACTTTGGCGGTGCTTACCGAGCTCAAGCGCGCGCATGGATTCGATTATCTTGATTTCATCACTGCTATCGACTGGAAGGGCCCGGTGAGCCTGGCCGGATTCGTGAAGAACCCGAACCCGAACCCGTTCTTGCCCGAAAGGGCGACGCCGCAGTCGTCTGTGACTGCGACCCCCGGGTTCGTTTACAAAGACGTCTTTGAGGTGGTTTACGCGATGACTGATCTTGCCACTCTCGAGAGGCTGATGGTACGTGTGGAGTTGCCGCGGGCGGTTGCGCGCATCGCTTCGGCCGTGACGCTGTGGAACGCGGCTGATTGGCAGGAGCGAGAGATCTTCGATCTTTTCGGCATCATATTCGAAGGACATCCCAATCTCGTCAAGATATTGACTCCCGATTTCACAGAAGGGCACCCTTTACGCAAGGATTATGTTCATATAAAGGATCGTTATGATTGAGTCAGCCATGCAAGACGATATCAAGGGAAGCGCCAGCGATGCGCTCAAGACGGACCTTATGTTCGTCAATCTTGGGCCGCAACATCCTTCTACTCATGGCGTTTTGCGTCTAGCATTGACTTTAGACGGTGAAGTCATCGTCAAGAGCGTTCCGGACGTCGGCTATCTGCATCGTGGGACCGAGAAACTCGCGGAATTGCGTGGCTATCATCATTGTGTCGTGTTGACGGACCGTTGGGATTACATCTCGGCAATGTCGAACAACCTGGTTTTCTGCCTGGCTGCCGAGAAGCTCATGGCGTTGCAGGTCCCCGAGCGTGCCAGCTACCTGCGCGTGATCATGTGTGAATTAAACAGGATCGCGTCGCATCTGCTGTTCTTCGGGACTTACGGTATCGACATCGGGGCCTTCACGCCATTTTTGCATGCTTTCAGGGAACGCGAGATGGTCTTGGACCTCTTCGAGAAGGTCTCGGGTGCGCGTCTGACCTATAACTACATCCGCTTGGGCGGAGTTATGGCGGACCTTCCCAGCGGTTGGGAATCCGATTGCCAGGAATTCCTCGGGTTCTTTGAAGGCAAGCTTAAAGAATACGACGATCTGCTTACCTTCAATCCCATTTTTATGGATCGTACTAAAGATGTGGGATTGATCTCCAAAGATGAAGCGGTTTCTTGGGGGCTATCCGGTCCTAATCTGCGGGGTTCGGGTGTCGCTTATGACATCCGCAAAGCCGACCCCTATTGTGTCTATGGAAGATTAGATTTCAAGGTTTGCGTCGGAGAGAGAGGTTCCTGCTGGGACCGTTACAGGGTCCGCATGCTTGAGATGGCCGAATCGGTCAAGATCGTCAGGCAATGTCTTAAAGCTATACCTGCGGGAGATTTCATGGCTAAAGGCGTGGCCAAGATCCCCAAGCCATTACCCGGGGAGGCCTATGCGCACGTCGATGCTCCCAGGGGCGACCTGGGTATCTATCTTGTCAGTGACGGCGGTTTCAATCCCTATCGCCTGCATGTCAGGGCGCCGTCGTTCGTCAATCTGGCGATGCTTCAGAAGATGTTGGTCGGCATGAAAGTGGCCGACGTCGTCGCAGTCCTAGGGTCTATCGACATCGTTTTAGGGGAGGTAGACCGCTGATGGCGGAGATACCGGCTACGCCTCCTCCTCCCGCTGTTGTCGCGCCTAAACCCGTCGTCGCCACGAGAGCCACGGCTGTCCCGGATTCCATCAAAAAGCTTTATCGCGAGTATTCCAAAGACCAAATATTGGATTCAAGGTATTGGCCGACCCGGTTATGGGTCGATCCATGGGCCTCGCAGAGTTACCGTCGCGGAGCTATGGCGCTGGCGGCGCTTATCGGCGGCATCATCGGCGCCGGTATCTTTATCGGTGAGCTATCCGTGCTATTCAGCGCTTTGCACCGTTGGATCTTCATGACATCCGCCAGGATCGCTCCCGACCTGCCTTTATGGGTC
>JBBTGF010000281.1:0-1883 GCA_038041525.1 Elusimicrobiota bacterium
ACACGCCGAGGGGGCTGATCTGCCGTCACTAGCCAAACGCTGTCAGGCTCTACGCCAGCAGATCGCTAAGAATCTTAAACGGCCTCTGCGGGTCAAGGATCTCATCGAAGAAGGACGTCGGACCTGACACATGGACTGGGCGCTGGACAGCTCGGCCGCCCTAGCTTGGGTCCTGCCCGATGAAAGATCCAGTCTTGCCGTCAGATTTTTTTCCAACCTGAAGCAAGGCGCGATCCTATGGATCCCGACGCTCTGGGGCTACGAGATTGCCAACGCCCTGTCGGTCGCCGAACGCCGTAAAAGGTTGACGGAAACTCAAAGCGCCCAAGCTTTGGCCCTGCTGACGGAACTGCCGCTACGTACCGACAACGCACCGGACGCGAATTCTTTATGGCGCTACCGCTGCCTGGCGCTCGACCACGGTTTGGCGGCCTACGACGCGGCATATCTTGAATTAGCCGAACGTCGCGGCTTGGGCTTAGCCACGATCGACGAAAAACTCTCTGCCGCCGCCAAACGCGCCGGCGTTAAAACCCTGTAAATATAAAGCCCGTGAACCCCGGCGTCTGGGCACCGGTTCTCCCGGGCTTTATCACACCAGCCTTGAAGTTAAAAACGCGCCAAAGCCGAACCCTAAGACTCTTGACCCCGCACGTAAATAGCATGACCATGACATTTCTATAAAACGCTACTATGACACTTTAAAAAAATTTCTACAACTTTAGACTTAAGACTAAAGTCACAGTTCAAAACTCCCCGAAAGACCCTAGGATGAAATTGGGGGGGCTATAATAATCTCACAGATGACGAATCGATCGAAGGAGACGCTAATGAAAAAATTTACAATCTTATCCATTACAATACTCTGCTTGATGGCAGGCGGACTAGCCCACAGCGAAGCGCCGGATCAAAATGTATCCCTGGCGCAAATGCAAGGCGTAAAGGTGGCTTCGTTGTTCGGAGAAGGCACAGCCTCCAAAGCGCTCGATGGGCAAGCGCCCGCGCTAACCCTGCGCGCGCAACCAGCCAAACTAATCGACTCGCTGGCTTTTACGGCGAACGCACAGGCAGCGGCGCCGAGTTCTGCGGATTCCATCGCACACCCCGGCTACACCCTTGGCGTCAGCAATAGACGATGGAACGGCATACAAACGGCCAGCATCGGCTTATTGGAACTCGGAATAACGCTTTTCTGGCTGGGCCCGAAAACTATGTTTTTGACGCTTGGCGGTTTAGGAGCCGTAGTGGCTGCATTTTTAATCATCGGAGGTATCTTTTTTACCTATACGGGTTTCAAACAAGCGATCGAAGGATAAAAGGAACGCGCGGGGATAAGGCCGTGAATGATATCCTGTCGGCCCCCTTAACGGATCAAAATGGCGATACGCGAGTAGTCCTGTTATAATCGGCATGTGGGTGATGTCCGGCTTCCGTTCCAAAATACCATCGAGGAAGGTCTGCGCGACTTAAGCGCCTCTAAACCCAAAACCAGCGTCCCCGCTTTGCTCGTCTCTATCGGCGCGCCCAGACTCAAGACTTTGGGATTCTCGCTTAAATGCGTCATTCCCGATCCAGAAAAGCGACTCTACAAAAAACTCTCCCAAGACACCCCCACGGATAAAGCCCACTCTCTTTACAACTCCCTGATCCGTCGCTTAGTGAGTTTTGAACGTGCCGCCGCATGCGCGAAATCACGACATTAAAACTCATCCAAAGATTCATGGCGCTGGTAGGCGAACGCTGCGCCGAACCCGTTGACGTCTATTTGACCGGCGGTGCATCGGCCGTCCTGCAAGGCTGGCGCGATACGACGATCGACGTCGATCTTAAAGCCCTGCCTGATTTAGACCAGTTCCTACGCCAAATCCCCGCCATCAAGGAAA
>JBBTGF010000282.1:0-2620 GCA_038041525.1 Elusimicrobiota bacterium
AAATCTTCCAGGAGCGCGCTGTCATTGCCGAAAATAACCCCGGCATTTTGCTTTCCATTAAACGCAGCAACCTCACCACGGATGATCGAAGGTGCCGCAATCAGGCTTACGGTAATGCAACCCGCAACGAGGCGGTTCACTGTGCCACTTGAAAATATGGATTTCATGGAAAAATTATAGCTTGGTTTCCCGGCGCAAATCGGGAGGTTATTTTTCCGTCCTATAGGCCGCAAACCGTGCCTGTAGCGCGGAGCGTTCATCTGCCGATAGTCTGGGCCTTGATCGGATCGGGGTAGGGCCATTTCTCATATACGGAACCGAGTTCGATATCGGTACAGGAAAATCCACCCAAAGCGTCGAGATAATTGTTCTTCGTGACGGTTTCCTTGTAATAGGTGTGCAGATACGGTGTCACTTGCAGATTGACGAATAATTGTAAGGCTACTCCGGGCGCAGCGTTGCAAGTCAGGTCGCCCACTTCGGGCCCGTCATATACGTAGATCTTGATCTTTTTCGTCGAACCCTTTTTGAGCCCGTAGATCCGGCAGATGATGGAGATCTCGTCGGCGCCCCAGTCGCAAGTCACATTCGTACTCATCGGCCAGGCGATGAACGGGATCATCAGGTTGACATCGAATTGGATCTCGAGTTCGACGGGGTCGAGGAATTCGTCCCATTTATTCTCGGGCACATTGTACGCCATGATCGAGTCCCCTTTGTTGGTAACCGAAACGGTCACGGTCTTGGTTTTGGGCCCGGCTATGTATTTGCCCTGGTCGATGACAGCGTTGACGCTTAAATCGGGATGTTCGTACGGGGGTTTGATATTGCCCGATGTGGTTGCGGACATGATGGCCGCGGCTTGAGAATATTTTTTCAGGTCAGCCGTGGATTCGGCGTGCAGGCCGGAACTGCTAAGGCATATCGACAGCATGAGCAAGGGGAAGGTTTTATTGTCCATATGTCGATTATAGGGCGTTGGCCGGGTGGATGCCTGGGACTTTGAGGCATCGGAAGCTAGGACTTAAGTCCTATTTAATGTTGGACCTAGAAATAAACGGGTTTAATCGCTTATTTTACTTATCTAGGCTCGAAATCTCCATGGATTTAAGAAAATCTTTGTTCGATTTGGTTGATGCCAGCTTATCGAGTAGGAGTTCCATGGCTTCCACGGGATTCAAGGGTGAAAGGACTTTTCTTAGGACCCAGATCTTATTGAGCTCGTCTTCGTTCAGCAGGAGCTCTTCTTTGCGGGTGCCGCTTCGGTTGATGTCAACGGCCGGGAAGATGCGTTTGTCCTGGAGCTTTCTGTCCAGATAGACTTCCATATTGCCGGTGCCTTTGAATTCTTCGAAGATGACTTCGTCCATGCGGCTTCCCGTGTCGATCAAAGCGGTGGCGAGGATGGTAAGGCTTCCCCCTTCTTCAAGGCTGCGCGCCGCGCCGAAAAAGCGTTTCGGCCTCTGCAAACTGGTCGATTCGATACCGCCGGAGAGTACGCGTCCCGATGACGGAGTGACCGTGTTGTAGGCCCGCGCCATCCTGGTGATGGAGTCGAGCAAGACCACGACGTCTTTGCCGTTTTCTGTTAAACGCTTTGCCTTCTCTAAGACCATCTCAGCGACCTGCACATGCCGGTCTGCCGGCTCATCGAATGTCGAGGAGATGACCTCGCCCTTGACTGAGCGCTGCATGTCGGTGACCTCTTCCGGACGCTCGTCGATCAACAGCACGATGAGATATATCTCCGGGTGGTTGACGGTGATCGCGTTGGCGATGCTCTGCAAGATCATGGTCTTACCCGCGCGTGGCGGCGAGACGATCAGACCCCTTTGTCCTTTGCCTATGGGGGCGACCAAATCCAGGCACCGCGCTGTCAGGTTCGCGCGCACGGTCTCAAGCGTGATGCGGTGCTGCGGGTACAGCGGAGTCAGGTTTTCAAAGAGATTCCTGGGTCCCAAGTTCTCGACAGCCACGGAGTTCAAGGTCTTGACCTGCAGGAGCGCGAAGAACCGCTCATTGTCTTTTGGCGGTCGTACCAGGCCGCAGACCGTGTCGCCTTTGCGCAGGCCGAAACGCTTGATCTGGCTTGGCGAGACATAAATGTCGTCGGGGCCGGGTAAGTAGTTGTTGTTGGGTGAACGTAGGAAGCCAAAGCCGTCTGGCAGGACTTCGAGTACGCCTTGCGCTTGAGCTTCGCCGTTGTCGCGTGTCTGCGCTTCGAGGATTTTAGCGATCATTTCTTGCTTGCGCAATCCGGAAGTCGAATCCAGCTTGAGATCGGTCGCCAACTTGATGAGTTCGGGTATGGTCATCTCCGCTAGGACGTGCGCATCCAGGGGAGGCTTCCCGGATTGCGTGCGGCCAGGGATCTGGTTCGGCTGATGCTGTTGGCCCTGTTGGGCGGGTGGTGGATTAGGATTGCTCGCAGGGCGCGTATCTCCGGTTTGTGGCATGCTAACATCCTCCTTTAGTGATGGCAACGCAGGCTTGGTATATCCTTGTGATGTGATTTTTTAGAGTTAACTTATCGTCTGAACTGTTGTTTATCGCAAAATCAGCTTTTGATTTTTTTATAGACCAGGGTATTTGCGCCGCAGTCCGCTGTTGCCAGTCTCTT
>JBBTGF010000283.1:0-2873 GCA_038041525.1 Elusimicrobiota bacterium
CTGTAAGCTTAACCTGGATAACCCGTGCTTTCCACTGGGAACTGGTAGGTGTATATATAGATGAAGAGAATAATGGGATTATCTTATGCGGCTATGGATGGCGCAAAAGATCGTGCGTACCCACTTTTCTAAGATACGCCGTGTCACCAGCTTTCTGGTAGGTTATGCGGTAATTAAGGCTGACGCGCAGTTCGTAGATATCGGATTGCCCTCCCATTTTTTTATGGACCAGGGATGGATGTGCGGGATTTTTTTCAAATACAGTGAGCGCTTTTTTGACTTTTTTCTGGATTTCTTTTGGTAACTGGCGGTAACAGCGAGTGAATGTCGCCGTGGCTTCGATGTGCACGGCTGTTACCCGTCAAGCTCCTTGAACAATTCCTTGGTACTCTTAGTCTTGGTCACACGGCCTGCTTGTATGTCTTTGGTCGCGTCGACCTCGTCTTTGCGCCATGCTTGGGTGTAAAAATAAGCTTGATCGCGCGCCACGAGGGATTGTGGTTCTAAAACGATCTTGCCATGCTCAAGTCTCACATCAAGGTAATCTTCGATTTTTAAGCCTAAGCGCAGGACGATCTCCTTTGGGATCGCCACCTGATAACTTTGCCCGAGTTTTCTTATCATGGATATATGATTTCATGAAAACATGAAAAAGTCAAGAGGCAGAATCGTAGATCACTGGGGAGACGCCGTAAATTTAAAATCACATCCCCCGCCTAGCGAGAAAGGATGTCAAGCGCCGCTTTTTGTGACCAGTTGGCCGCAGGCGCCGTCGATGTCCTGGCCAAGATTCTTCCTGATGGTGACGTGTACGCCTAAATCGAGCAGGTGTTTCTTGAACACGTACGCCTGATCCCTGGTGGTGGGCACGTAGGTCGCTTTGGTCGGATTCCAGACGATAAGATTGACATGCATCAATCGAGGATGTCCCGTGGCATTGACGAATCCCGCCAATTGATCGGCGTGTTTTATCGTGTCGTTCTGGCCCGCCAGTAAGACGTATTCCAAGAAGACTTTCCGCGAATTCTTCAGGAAATACCGTTTTAGCGCCAAGATGAGCTCCTCTAACGGGAACGCTTTATTGACCGGAACCAGTTGTGTGCGCAGATTTTCAGACGCGGCATGCAAGGAGAGCGCAAGATTGATTTGCGGCATCTCCTCGGTAAAACGGTCCATGCCCGCGACGATACCCACGGTCGAGACTGTGATAGAACGCCGTCCCAACGCAAAATAACCGGGATGCGTCAGCCAGTCGATACTCTGTTTGACCGCGTCGAAATTAAGCATCGGTTCACCCATGCCCATGAACACGATATTGGTGACAGAACCCGTGATCTTGAAGTCACGCATGCGCCCCACCCAATAGATGACCTGGTCGGCGATCTCCTCTGCAGTCAGATTACGCTTAAACCCCATGGTCCCGGTCGCGCAGAACGCGCATTTGAGCGCACAGCCGACCTGGGAAGAGACGCAAACGCTCCAAAATCCAGGCTTGGGACGCATCAACACGCTCTCGATAAGCTCACCATCAGCGAGCCGCAGACGAGCCTTGAACGCTTCTTTATACCGGGAGACTTTCAAAGCGTCTTCGGTGAAAGAGAGCATCGGACGCCAAACCCCCAAGCTTTTGCGTAGCTCTGCGGGCAAGACCCGAATATCCTCATACGAACGAGCTCCCGTGCAGATGACTTTAAGCGCCTGCCCAGCGCGATACGCAGGCAAACCCTGCGCTTTGATGAACTCATTGAGCGATTTAGGATCCATGAAACTAAAACGTACTTCAAGACTGGCTAGAACTGGATATGGGAATAGTCTATCTTATCGCCCGATACTGGCGGCGTGAAGGGTGTCGGCGGCTTGGGGACCTCGCAGCGGTCATCCTCTTTCTTGTCCTTATTCTTATCCTTTTTGTCTTTATTCTTCTTGACGACTAGAAAATAATAAAGAAGGAACCCGGCTGCGGCCAGGGCTACGGCTCCCAAGATTCCGGCATACGTCCACACCGGTCCGCCTTCAACAGCGGTCCCCACAGTCTTGACTAATAACCAACCAAAAAGCCCGCCGATGGCGCTAGCGATAGTCCAGGGCAAGGCGTTGACGAACTTGTCCATCAGATTCTCATCGTCATCCTTGGACTTATCTTCCTTCTTATTGCGTCCCTTCTTAACATCTTCAGGGATATCGGGTGGGTAAGAACCCTGATCACGCTGTGAACTCACGGAAAGATCGTCAAGCAACGGGTCTTGCGGTGGTTTCTTACCCTGATTGATCGTATCATCTTTAGCTAGCACGGAACGACTAGTAATGACCGGATCGATCAATGCAGCCCCTTTAGGAGCCGCGTCGAACGTGCGAGTGGATTTGACGTATTCGTGCGCGTTAGCGACAATAGCTAACGCCAACAGACAGCCAATGGCTAGACCTAGGTCCCGGGTCAAAAACCGCATTAAAATGAGTTTCCCATAGTCACGGTACATTGTCAATACAAGCAGTCCTTGCGACCTTGCGTTCACGCACGCGGATGATGATGACAGAGAGCTCGAAAAGCAGATAAGAAGGGATAAGCAAAGCTAACTGCGAAACGATGTCGGGCCCTGGCGTAAACACAGCCGCCACGATAGCTAGCAATAAGATGACCATGCGCCGACGCGCCGCAAGCCCAGGTGCACGTAGCCACGCAAGCCATGACTGCGCTGTTCGAGTTCTTCATGGCGCAGTGGTCCAACGCGGATCTCGCCCCGTTCGCGTCGATGCGCGTGCGGCGCGACATCAAGGACTTCGCGCGCGACCAACGCGAGTCAGACGTTCGACTCAGCTCCGGCGCGCCGTCGGCGCTGGTGCGCCTCCTGCAGCAGAGTGCCTGGGTGCCGAAC
>JBBTGF010000284.1:0-1937 GCA_038041525.1 Elusimicrobiota bacterium
GAACTACCTAAACGAAGAAGAACTCGCCGCCTTGAACAATCTCGTCGAGCAATACCTCGTATTCGCTGAAGGCCAAGCGATGCGCCATGTCCCCATGCACATGAGCGACTGGATCACCAAGCTCAATGGCTTCCTCACTTTGAACGAACGTGCTATTTTGGACCATGCGGGGAAAATTTCTCACCAACTCGCGAAGGGACTCGCCGAGACGGAATATGAGAAGTTCCATCGCAAACAAATCAAACAATCCGACCAAGCCGCAAGCGATTTCGACAAAGCCATCAAACACCTACCCCCGCCACCCAAACGCAAAAAAGGCAAAAAGTGAACTTGCCGGAGATTTTGGAGGCGTGACGGATGGAGCTAAGCGATGTCTGCGAACTGATTGTTGATTGTGAGCACAAGACCGCTCCGACGCAGGAGACGGGCTATCCGTCCATTCGCACTCCTAATATCGGATGCGGTCGTTTCATTCTTGATGGCGTGAACAGAGTTTCAGAGGAGACTTATCGGCTTTGGACGCGTCGCGCCGTGCCACAACCTGGCGATCTTATCATGGCGCGTGAAGCGCCGGTGGGGAATGTGGCAATGGTTCCTGAGGGACTTTCACCTTGTCTCGGGCAGCGTACTCTGTGGATTCGCCCCGATCGGTCCAAGGTTGTTCCACCATTCTTGAATTACTTTTAAGCAGTTCTCTGACTGACGAAGAACACCGTCATGTGCGCGAGCATTTATCGGAAGAGGAATTGACCGTATTTGATATTTTGACGCGGCCAGGGCCGAGTCTTGCTCCTAGCGAGCAGGAGGTAGTTAAAAAAGTCACTAAGGAACTTCTTGCCAAGCTTAAATCGATACTAGTCCTTGATTGGCGCAATAAGGTCCAAGCTAGGGCCAGGATACATTCAGCCATCAAAGACACTTTAGACAATGGGTTGCCCAGCCCATACACGCCGGAAATCTACAACAAGAAAGTCAAAGCTGTGTTTGAGCATATCTATGAGAGTTACCGCGGGGAAGGTTCGAGCGTTTTTACGGCCCACCCTTTTTAATCGTAACCACCTTTGGCAATCTTGCCTCACGACTTGAAATTCTCAAAGATGCTACAATTTCGTCATTGTAGTTTTAGGAGGGAAGATGAAGGGAAATCTGTTCGCTACCAAGCCGCTTAGCCTGCTCCTTGAAGAGATGAAAGGCGAGAACCGCCTGCGCCGTATCCTTGGACCCGTACAGCTTACCAGCCTTGGCGTCGGCGCCATCATCGGCACAGGCATCTTCGTTCTGACCGGCGTGGCGGCCCATGATAAGGCCGGCCCGGCGCTCACTTTGTCTTTCGTTGTGGCGGGCTTAGCCTGCATCTTTGCCGCTCTCTGCTATGCTGAGTTCGCTTCTATGGCTCCGGTGGCGGGCTCAGCGTACACTTACGCTTATGCCACTATGGGGGAATTGTTCGCGTGGATCATCGGTTGGGACCTGGTCCTTGAATACACGGTGGCGTCGGCCACCGTGGCGCACGGTTGGTCGCATTATTTCTTGGATTTCATAGGTATATTCGGCATCAAGCTCCCGCATGTGTTCACTAACGCGCCCTTCGACTTCAGCCTGACGACGGGGCATTTGGTGGCGACGGGCACTTGGTTTGACTTGCCCGCTATCGTCATTGCGGCGATCGTCACCACCATCCTCGTTATCGGTATCAAGGAGAGCGCTACTTTTAATACGGCGATGGTCGCGGTTAAACTGCTTGTAGTTTTCTTCGTCATCGCTGTGGGAGCGTTCTATGTCAAACCGGAGAACTGGCAGCCGTTCGCGCCGTTCGGCTGGACGGGCGTCAGCATCTTCGGGAACCACGTCGCCGGACAGCAGGACGCCGGAGGCTCCCCTATCGGGATGCTGGCCGGGGCCGCCATCATCTTCTTCGCCTATATCGGCTTCGACTC
>JBBTGF010000285.1:0-3758 GCA_038041525.1 Elusimicrobiota bacterium
CGTTCGTCAACACGTTGCCTGGGCGCGTCGAAGAAGTCGATTTCTTGGGTTTTGAGATCTTCTATAAAGTGAAGGTCAATTGGGCCGGCGAACACAGCATCATGATCAGGAAGCTCCACTCCCCGATGAACAAGATCCGTGAACCGGGGGAGCGCGTCGTCATCCAATGGCGTTTAGATGACGCCACGGTACTGACCCCGGCGCCGGAAGCTAACTCTCTATTGATGGAATCCGTCTGAGCACATGACCAAGACCTACCTGCGGACTACGGGCTTGCTCCCCGTCGGCGCCTTCGTGACGTGTTTATTCCTCATCCCGCTCTTGAACATGTTCGCGTACAGTTTTTTAACACAAAAAGGCTTCGCCGACGCCTCGTTGCCGTGGACTCTGGCCAACCTCATCGAGGCCATGACGGTCAAGAACTTAGGCATTTTCCTTAAAAGCCTGGCCATCAGCACCAGCGTGGCGATGACCGCATTCGTCTTAGGACTAGGCTGCGCCTTCCATCTGGCCAAACGCGTATCGAAGCGACGCCAATATGTCTTCCTGTTCCTGCTGACTTTGCCTTTTTGGACGAGTTCTTTAGCACGGCTCTATGGCTGGTATTTCTTCCTTGGCGCTTCCGGGCCCTTGAACGGCCTGATGATGTGGCTCGGCGTCACCAGTAAGCCGCTCAACCTACTTTTCAATGAAGGCGCGTATTTCCTTGGGCTGCTCTACAACAACATCACGTACATGATCCTGCCGCTCTACGGGATATTCGCCAAGATCGACGACGACCTGATCCAGGCGGCGACCGACCTTTACGCGAGCCAATGGCGCTTGTGGACGGAAGTCCTTATACCGATGACCTCACCGGGCTGGATCGCGGGTGGGCTGCTCGTGCTGATCTCCTCGCTGACCGATTTCGTCACCGCTGAAGTACTCTGCGGTTCCAAGAACCTCTTCGCCGCCAACCTCATCCAGAACCAATTCTTAGTAGCGCGCAACTGGCCTTTAGGCAGCGCCATGGCGCTGGGATTCTTCATCTTGAGCCTGACCGCCCTGGGAGCGGCTCTGCTGTTCGTCGCGCACAAGATACCCTACAGCATGCGCCGGGAACGCTGGCTCGCCACGCTTGGAGAGAGTCTCACGAATGGATAGAACGCTCAAATGCCTGCCCAGGATCTGTTTCTGGGCAACATATCTTTTCCTCTACACACCCATCATCGCCATCGTCATATTCTCTTTCGGCAGTTCCGAGATCCTAGGGCAATGGGGCGGCTTCACGCTCAAATGGTATACCAGACTATTCAAGAACCAACTCATCGTCGAAAGCCTCAAGTCGAGCGTCTTGGTCTCGGCCGTCTCGAGCATCCTGGCGACCACCATGGCGACCATGTTCACCTTCACCAGAGAACGCCTAGGCGGTGGGAAGCGCGCCGTAGCTTTAGAAGTCAGCCTGGTCGCGATCCTGATGTCACCGGAGATCATCTTCGGAGTGTCCCTGCTGATCTTCTTTAATTTTATCGGTATGGCCTTAGGGTTCACTACGCTGATCCTGGCGCATACCTTAGCCAGCCTGCCCTTGGCCTGGCTCGTCATCATGGCACGCATGAAATCCATCGCCAGGGAATGGGAGGAGGCGGCGATGGACCTAGGCGCCACTTATCTGCAAGCCATCGCCAAGATCACCTTGCCGCTCTTGCGCCCCGCCATCGTAGCGAGCCTGCTGGTGACTTTCAGCTACTCTTTCGATTGCTTCGTGGTGAGTTTCTTTCTAGCAGGACCGGGGCAGACGACTTTACCCTTGCGGACATACTCGCTCTTGCGCGTGCATCCGACGCCGGAGATCAACGCCCTCTCCACCCTACTCTTCGCGCTGCCGCTGTTCTTCGTCGGTATCGCCAGCCGTCTGATGTCGAGCTCGTTTAAAAGACTGGGGTTGACACCATGAAACACCTGCTACACGCGGCGCTCCTGCTGATCATGACCTGCGCCTGCCAGAGCAAACCCGCATTGCACATCTACACTTGGTCGCAATATCTCGACCCGGAGGTCATCGCGGCTTTTGAAGCTCGTGAACACTGCCGCGTCGTGGTCGACACCTTTTCCTCTAACGAAGAACTCTTCGCTAAGATCAAGAACATGAAAGGCTCTCAAGCCTATGACATCTTGACCCCCTCCGACTACATGACAGGCATCATGATCGCAGATGGACTGCTTGAAGAGCTCCCGTCCGGACATAAAGGCCTCGATGCTTGGGATAACCTCGACAGCTCGTTCCTTGACCTGGATTTTGACCGGGGCAACCGCTATTCTATGCCCTATCTCGTCGGTATGACCGGCATGGCTTGGGATGAAGAGCGCACCAAATTAAATGCGGATGATTTAAGCTGGAAGATCTTCCTAGACCCCAGGTTCAAAAACCAAACCAGCATCTTAAACGACATGCGCGAGAGTTTCGCGGTCGCGGCCAAACTTGCGGGACGCCGCGCCAACGAAACCGACCCGCAAGCGCTCGAAGCGGCGGCACAGACGATCAAGCTGCTCAAAGAGAACTCCCGGACTATCATCAGCGACGGCTTCGAACAGCTCCTGGCCAGCGGTGAGATCGCCATCGCCCACGCTTACAACAACAGCCTCCTGTCACTCAAAAGACAACGCTCCTCGCTACGCTTCGCCATCCCCAAAGAAGGAGGGGTCATCTGGCTCGATAACATGGCTATTGTCAAAGGCGCACCCAAAAAAGAGCTGGCTCTACGCTTCCTGAACCACTGTCTTGACCCGCAGATAGCAGCAAAGAACTCCCTGTTCGCTTATTCCGCGACACCGAACAAGAACGCACTGCGCTACCTACCCGAGGAATTCAGCAAAGACCCGGCGCTCTATCCGCCCAGGGAAGCCATCGGCAATAAGCTCGAATGGCTTAAGAATCCGGGCATGACGGTCAATGCGGCATACGCCAGGCTTTGGAACGATGTCTTAAGCGACTGACACATATGAGACTCTGCATCGCGGCGGCTTTGGGGACCCTGTTAGCCTAAACCGCATCCGCACAACTGACATTGGTACGCCCCACCGTCAACGAGACTGCTCCCGACAGCGCCAAAGGCAGCCTAGTAGCCGGCAACGTCAAGACTGAAGCTGTCGATACTGTGTTCATCAACGGCCGCTCGGTACCCGTGTACAAGAACGGATCGTTTTTGGCCTACCTGACGCTACCTGAAAGCAGGAATGGAAAGGGATTCACCATAAACGCATCGATGCAGCCGCAAGGCAACGTCCTTGCTCAAAGGGTACTGCTGCTAGCAAACACGCCCCCCACGGACGCGCCCTCGCAGATCTTGAGATCACTCAAGCCCCAGTCAGACAGCGCCTGCATCATACAAGCCCAAGAACAACTCATCATATCCTTCAACGCAACCACGGCGGGCCGGGCCTATTTCAAGATCGATTCCTTGAGTTCAAAGACCGCGATGAAAGAGACCCGGCCGGGATACTATGAAGGCAATTTCTCACTGCCCGCTTCCAAGATCAAGAGCAAAGAACGCAAAGGCGAACTAATGATCTATTTCAAACAACCGGGCAAGAAAGGAGTCACAGTCAAAACCAAGACTTCGGTGGCCGTGGCCATGGCCGGGACTTGGCCCAAAAGCCTGACCGTCACCAGACGCGAAGGACGGGTCTTATCCTCTCCCCAAGGTGGCAGCTACTGGATCACCGTACCCTCAGGAACCGTCCTAGAGGCCTCCGGTATGATCGCCAACCTCTATAAG
>JBBTGF010000286.1:0-1741 GCA_038041525.1 Elusimicrobiota bacterium
CGCGGGTCAAAGTCGAACCGCAAGTCTGCGCATGGAAACGTAGTTTCGCCAGCGACGCGTCCACGATACCGTAGCGCTCTTTGAGCAGACGCGCCCACAGCAAGCGGGCCGCGCGGAACTTAGCGATCTCTTCAAGCATATGATTGTGTACACCGAAGAAAAAGGACAATCTAGGCAGGATAGACTTAAGATCATGCCCCCTCGCCTTCAAGGTATCCAGATAGACCGTAGCGTCAGCTAAGGTGAATGCCAGCTCATCGACCGCCGTAGCGCCCGCCTCGCGGATGTGATAACCGGAAATGGAGATAGGATAGACCTGTGGCGTATGCTGCAGTGAAAAATCGACCAGGTCAGCGCATAAGCGCAGGCTTGGGCCCGGCGGATAAGCGTAGGTGCCGCGTGCGATAAATTCCTTGAGCGGGTCGTTCTGCAACGTGCCGCGCAGCATCTTGGGGTCAAGGCCGCGCTTCTCTGCCAGCACATAGAAGAACGCGTAAAGAATGAACGCCGTCGAATTGATGGTCATCGACAACGAGACTTCCTTAAGATCGATACCCTCCATCAACCGCTCAAAATCCCAAAAACCACTAACGCTCACGCCGACCTTGCCCACTTCGCCCTTAGCCTTCGGGTCATCCGGGTCATAACCGATCTGCGTCGGCAGATCGAACGCTAAAGACAGCCCCGTCTCCCCCTGGCTGATAAGATACTTAAAGCGCTTGTTGGTCTCTTTAGGCGTGCCATAACCGCAATACATGCGCATAGTCCAGAGCTTCTTGCGATATCCTTCAGGATGGATGCCACGCACAAACGGCGACTCGCCAGGCTTGGTGGTAAGCCAATCAGCCGCAACTACGTCATCCGGGCCATAGAGCCGTTTGATCTCGATACCGCTAGAAGTCGTGAATCGGGCCTCGGTCGCGGGGGTTTGCGCGTCAGCCACCAGTGAAGGCGATCTTGTCTCCAACATGGGTTGAACTCCTTTCAATGGCGCCGGCGGCAAGTTCGATAGCGCGGTCAGCGCGCCAATAGATCTTCGATAATCGCCACGGTTTCATGCATTCCATGCCCACTACGACATGGGTGGGCGACACGAAGATGATGTCGATAGGGTAGCGCATGAAGAACGTGTGTATCCATGGGACTAACGACGGGATGACAAGCGCCTCACCTTGCGCCAATGGCCGCTGGTCACCCAGCAAGCCAACGGCTTTGGCGATGAACGATCGCGCCCGCCGCACGTCGCGGGCGATCAAGCTCTGACGCGACAGGTTACGGATCAAACCTATTTAGTTCGCTCCATGACGATGCAGGCGCGCGGGCTGCAAGTCGTCCATTCCGTCTTGGCGTTAGCGCGGGCACGGGCCACGATGGTAACGCGTCCGACGAGCGTAGGCTGCCAATCAAACCAGTGATAGCCGACCGCTTCGCGACAAGCCTGCCAAGGGCCATCGTTGATGGACACCTGGGCTTCTTTCGCCCCTGAACTGGTGACACGTACGGCGTAATGGCCACGCGCGACGACATCGCCTTGCTGCGGATAATCGACGGTGACGGTAAGAACGGGCTTCTTGGTTGTTAATGCCGCCACAGTCGTTGCAAGTACTTTCTTCACACTTGATGCAGGTTTTCTAGACATGATGTAGATTCTCCTTGACGGACTCCCAGGGAGACCGTTAAATCCATCATACAATTACGGGAAAGGTTTTTGGAGATTTTAACGATCCGGCCAACTTAGTCT
>JBBTGF010000287.1:0-2669 GCA_038041525.1 Elusimicrobiota bacterium
TCGACGCAACAACATCCCCCGCATCCGCTTAAAACCAACGATAGGTCGGCTAGATCGAATCCCCTTGCGTCTCAAACTAGTAAAGGGATGGTTCGCGTAGAACCCGGCCCGCCGGATACGAACAAGAGGACGGTGTCTGCTGAACAAAATCCCGGCCCGCCCGGTAAAAGCAACCCGGCCACAATTCCGCCAGGAATAACGCCGGTTTCAACGAACCCCGGCCCCCCGAGTACGAACGAGAGGACGGTGTCTACTGAACAAAACCCCGGCCCGCCCAATACGGGTAAAAGTAACCCAGCCGCGATTCCACCATCAATCACGCCGGTTTCAGTAAGCCCCGGCCCGCCGGAGTTGAACCGGGGAACGACTCTTTCAAAATAAATGCCATCGCCGATTCGGCAGCGATGACAGCCCCCATGAACCCCGCCGCTGGCCTCTGCGCAGGGGGGCCGACGGGTTGAGCGTCCCCCAAAGCTCTGCGAACAGCCCGCGTAGAGGGACCTGTGTATGTATATATAGATGAAGAGAATGATGGGATGCATCTTCTGCTGTTATGGATGGCGTAAAAGGTCGTGCGTGCCCACTTTTCTAAGATACGCCGTGTCGCCAACTTTCTGGTAGGTTGTGCGCTAGCGCGCCGTCGAGCGCCATGCGGCGAATTGATTTTTCGCTATTTTTCATGTATTCTATTTAAGTAGCATTTTTGCTACTTAAATGAAATGGCTTGAAATGGAACAAAAGCTCGCCGCCTGCGGTCTAAAATTATTCACAGACAAGCAGTTTAAGGAAATCGTCGGTTGTTCCGCGTCGGCCGCCAAGTTCATGCTGATTCGTTGCGTTAAAAAAGGATTTTTGACGCGCCTTAAACGCGGATTGTACGCGTCGCCGACGCGAGCTCCTTCCGCCTGGGCCGTCGCCAACAGATTGCGTGTCCCTTCGTATGTATCTTGTTCCAGCGCGCTTTCTTATTATGGTTTGATTCCGGAGACCGTGTACGCCGTAGGCTCCATCACCACTAAGTCCACGAGAGAATTCAAGGTTAACGGCGCGGCGTACATTTATCGCAGCGTCCGGCCTGGAGCGTTCGGCCATTATCGTCTGGAAAAGATCGGCGGCGCTCCTGTTTTGATCGCAGAAAAGGAAAAAGCTTTGGCTGATTATTTCTATTTCACCTATTTGGACAAGGCGCCACTTAATGAGAGGCTCCGATTTCACGGAATCAATGAAATGAAATTGAAAAAATATCTAAACGAGTTCGGTAATTCCGCGTTAATGCGCTGGTATCGCGATGATTGCAAAAGAACAGATTGAAGATTTGGCTCGACGCTGGCAAACTACGCCTTTAAATGTGGCTCGCGAATGGACGCAGCATGTGATGCTGGCCGCTTTGTTTGAAAACGCCGGGGTCAAGCTCGCATTTAAAGGCGGCACGGCGTTGCGTGTGCTTTATCAGAGCCCCCGTTTTTCCGAGGATTTGGATTTCACCGGTTGGTGCAAACCCTTTCATGCCGGTGAATCGATCAAAGCGGCGGTCGCTCAAGCGGGTAAATTCGGCCTCGCCATCAAGACCATCGCGTCTAATCAAACTTCCGGCGGTTGGTTTGCCCGTATCGAAACCAGATTGCACGATTTGCCCGTTTATATCGAATGGAACGTTTCGTTAAGGCCGGGTAAAAAGTATGAGGGCGATCCTATCCTGGTTCAATCGGAACTTTATCCGCCGTATCTGCTTAAAGCTTTACCCATGAAACGTATGGTGGCTGAAAAAATCCAAGCGCTTTTATCGCGTAAAAAACCGAGAGATTTTTTTGATCTTTATTTCATCTTGCGCGGTCGTTTAGCGGTTCATGAAGCGATCGCGGCGAAAAAAGAAATTGAAAACGTCGTTAGCGGCCTTGAATCGCGCGCTCTAGAAAGGGAATTGAAACAATTTTTGCCTGTCAGCTATTGGCCCGTTGCCAGGCGATTACCTGCGGCGCTATCGCAAGAACTCGCGAGGCTGTAGCTTTCTTATCGCATCACCGCCCGACGTTTGATTGGGAGCGCTTCTTGCGGGATTTCCGCTTCCCCGGTTTCCTAGGCCTCGGGCGAAACTTCCTCCACCCGGGCGCGAGCCGGGGGCGCTACGACCGGCGGCGCGCGCAGTTTGGGCGCGGTTAATTCCCGCGCGGTTTCCAAAGCCTTATTATGACGCGAGATTGAGAAATTTTTATTGCCCAAGTTCAACTTCGAAGTGCAACATTTGACGGTTAGGCCATCCGCTATGATGAGGCGAAATGGCAAGAACTTACAAGCACATGACACAAGACGAAAGAGATCGTTTATCGTTGTTTAAGGCTCAAGGGAAGACTTTGCGCGAGATGGCCAGGCTGCTTGAGCGTTCGATCGGCACGCTGTCGCGCGAGTTTAATCGCAA
Organism: Elusimicrobiota bacterium; assembly: GCA_038041525.1. Lineage (GTDB taxonomy): Bacteria > Elusimicrobiota > Elusimicrobia > JACQPE01 > JACQPE01 > JBBTGF01. Next base: position 2,417 of record JBBTGF010000287.1, read on the forward strand.
CGCAGCCCCGGTCTATCAAAGCTGCTATCTGCCACATCGGGCGCAACAGCGCTCCGACGTCAGGAAGGCTCTGGCGCACGAACGCAAACGCCTGCACCAACCCCATCTCAGGGCTTACGCATGCCGCATGCTGCGTAATGGTTGGTCGCCTGAGCGTATCGCGGGTCGCTGGAAGGAACTAGGCAATGACTCGATAAGCCATGAGGCGATCTATCAATGGGTCTATGCCGAGGCTCGCCATTTAATCCCTTGA
>JBBTGF010000288.1:0-1318 GCA_038041525.1 Elusimicrobiota bacterium
ATGGCAACCACGCACTTGGCGCCACGTCTGAACGCCTGCGCAAAAGCCGCGATCAGGCGCTCGCCCAAAGTCTCGCCTTCCTGGATGAAATGTTCGATCCCCACTTTTCCCGTCCAATCCAGACCCTCGAAACCTTCCGCAGGCTCATACGCCACGCGTACGCTGATATCTTCAATGCTAGTAAGCATCTCAAGCGTATCTTTAACGAACGCCAGATAAAGGTGCGCCGACTCATCGGGTGATATCTGCGGAGCCAGCCTAGTCTTGACCTTACCGGGTACAGGGGCTTTGACGAATACGATCACTTCATCCATAGGTCGCTCTTAGGATAGCACTCTTGTCATCCTGAGCATCATCCCTGTCATCCTGAGCGAAGCGAAGGATCAATTAAGCAAATCCTTTATTGATTCTTCGCCCCTGCGGGGCTCAGAATGACATATAGCACAAAATAAAACGGCCGCGGACTGTAGGACCCGCGGCCGTTCTTGACTTAAATGAACTGACTAGCTCAACGCTTTACTGTGACATCCTTGCGTACTTCGGTCTCGACGAAATACTCCGGCTTCTCCCACGCCTTATGGTTAGCGGAGGCGGCTCCAGCGACTCCGCCGGCGATGGCAGCCAATGCCGCGACGCCTAAGACGCCCGAGGATGTCAAGCCAAACAACAACGCCAAGAGCGCGCCCGCTGCCGCGCCGACAGGCAACCCGACAAGAGCGCCGGTTCTCATCTTGGAACGCGCATACTCGCAACGGTTCTCAATCTTATAGGCGGAGGTAACATCCCAGCGTTTGATAGTCTTAGCAGGGATCTGGGTGCACTCATTGAGCATAAGACCATGGATACTGCCGGGTCTGCACCGCTCATAAGCCGCCCTATGCTCGACGCTGAGAAGTCTTTTCATCTCGGATAAACGGACGGTGCCATCGCCCATTTTCTTAGGACCCACGGTCAAATCGAACGTGCGTGATGCTTTTACGGCCGAATCCATGGCATTGGAAGCGAACACCGACATCACGCTGATTGCTAACACGCCGATAACGCCTAACGCTGATATTTTTCTCATACGCTTTCCTCCAAGTGATCGATATTATCTATAGACAACATTATCAATCAATGCGGGAAGCCTAACGTAGGACTATCGGGGAATCTGCGGCTGTGACTTTAGTCCAAAGAATAAAGTCCTGGAATCAAAGATGACTTTAGGGAAAACTACTTAGCGCCCAGAAACCGTGCCGCCATCTCGCTGCAAGCCGCGGCTAGGCTCTGCTGGTCCTGAGAAGTCGCTTTGTCCATTTTATGCACGCTCTTAGAACCG
>JBBTGF010000289.1:0-3012 GCA_038041525.1 Elusimicrobiota bacterium
AAGACTGCGTCGACCATGATTACAAGTACTACAGCTACGGCGACGCCATGCTGATCGTCTGATGAGATTCAAACTGCTCAAGGGTACGCGGGGTGGGCCTCGTCTAGGGGAAGTCACTTTGGCTAACGGGCTTGTCTATAAGACCCCGGTGTTCATGCCGGTGGCGACCCAGGCAGCGGTCAAAGCGGTCGAGGGCAGCGACTTAGCCGCCATGGGCGTGCCGATGCTCTTGTCGAACACCTATCATCTGGTTCTGCGACCTGGGCTTGACTTGATCAAGCATGCCGGAGGTTTGCATCGCTTCATGAACTGGCCCAATGGGATATTGACCGACTCGGGTGGATTCCAGGTCATGAGCCTGTCGCGGTTGGCCAAGATCGATAGCGACGGCGTGCGTTTTCAATCGCATATCGACGGTTCGACGCATCAGTTCACTCCCGAGAGCGTCATCGAAGCGCAGATGATATTAGGTTCCAACGCCATCACCTGCCTTGACATCTGTAAAGGATATCCGCATGACCCCGTTGCCGCCGAGAGAGCGCTGGCGACGACCATAGACTGGGCGGGCAGGAGTATCAAGCGCTACCGCGAGATGGTGGATATGGGATCTGGCGATAAACCTGCCTTGTTCGCTATCTTGCAGGGTGGTTTTGACGTGGCGTTGCGTCGCCAAGCGGTAACGCGTATGCTCGAGCTCGGGTTTGAGTCGTTCGCATATGGCGGACTTTCCGTCGGGGAGCCCAAAGAATTGACCTGGGAGATGGCGGCGGCTTTAGGCAGCGCCTTGCCGGAGACTTCGCCGCGCTATCTGATGGGCGTTGGGGACCCGCATGACATCTGGGAGGCGTGCCGGCTAGGCGTCGATATGTTCGATTGCGTCTTGCCGACACGCAACGCGCGTAACGGCCAGGCGCTCACCAGCAAAGGAAAGCTTTATATCAAGAATAACGCCATGCGCAGGGACCTCTCGGCGCTCGACCCCGGTTGCGATTGCTATACTTGCAAGAATTTCACGCGGGCTTATCTGTGTCATCTCTTCCATGCCAACGAGATATCGATGGCGCGGTTGATTTCTTTACACAATATCGCCTTTTTGATACGATTAACCGCGACGATCAGAAAAGCGATCGAGGAGGATATTTTCAATGAGGAGTACGCTCGTTTCAAAGATTCTTACCTTAACAGTAGCCCTGTCGTTGCCAACTGATATGCTTTGGGCGCAGGCGTCGGCCGGGGGCGCGGCAGGCGGATTGCTCACCTTCATGCCGTTGGTCGTTTTTGTCGGTATTTTCTACATGCTGATCTGGAGGCCGCAACAGAAGACGAACAAAGAGCGCCAGAGGATGCTGGCTGCAGTGAAGCGCGGTGACAAGGTGCTGACAGCGGGCGGCTTATATGCCACAGTGCAAGGTGTGCGCGCCGATATCCTCGACGTGCGTATCGGTGATAACGCTAAAGCGGAGCTCAACCGGAATTTCGTCACCAAGGTGATCGCTGCCGCCGTTGAAGAGCGCGTGACGGCGGCCATGACGGCTGATAAAAAATAGGGTATGCAAAAGATCCAGTTCCGGCTTGCTCTGATCGGGGCTATCATCATCGCGGGCATCGCGTTGATCGCTCCTTCGGCTCTTTGGTACATGAAGAGTCCCGAGATCCGTAGTGAACTGGAACGCGCCAAGCAGATACCCAAGTGGCTCTTACGTCTGGGGCTCGACCTAAGAGGTGGGACGCATCTGTTACTGGAACTCGATACTGACAAGCTTTTGCAAGTCGCCGGCCAGAGCATGACCGCTGAAGACGCGCTCGATCGCGCCGTGGAGATCGTACGTAACCGCGTGGATCAATTCGGCGTCTCCGAGCCTTTCATCGCCAAACAAGGCAAACGATTCATCGTCGTGCAGTTGCCCGGGGTCTCTGACCCAAGACGGGCCAAAGACATCATCGGCAAGACAGCGATGTTGGAATTCCGTATGGTCAACGACTCGACGCAGGCCGGCGAAGCATTGGGCAAACTACGCGAGCTCGATAAAGTGTGGAACGATGACGGGACGCTCACGGCGGCGGCAAAGGCCGTGTTGCCGGCGGGTACGGATCTGTTCAAATCACGCGATCAGCAGGATTTCCATATCCTGTCATCGACCGTGGCCTTGACCGGTGCGTATCTGGTAAACGCCCGCGTCGAGTTCGGTGATTTCCAACTGCCAACGGTCTCGTTCGTTTTCAATGCGGAGGGCGGACGCATCTTCTCCGCGCTGACGCAGGCCAATGTGGGTAAGCAGATGGCGATCTTGCTCGATGGTCTTGTGCAGTCAGCGCCCGTCATCAGAGAGCGCATCCCGGGCGGACGCGGCATCATCGAGGGGAATTTCAGCATGCAAGAAGCCAAGGACTTGGCCTTGGTGTTGCGCGCGGGCGCGTTGCCGGCGCCGGTACGCATAGCCGAAGAGCGCACCGTCGGACCGACGTTGGGTGAGGATTCCATCAAAGCGGGTGTTTCTTCTTTACTTTTGGGTTGTTTGCTCATCTTCGCGTTCGTGTGCGTCTACTATCGAGCTAGTGGCGTCATCTCCGTATTCTGCCTGATGCTCAATCTATTTCTAAGCCTTGGGGCACTGGCGGCTTTCAATGCCACGTTGACTTTGCCGGGTTTAGCTGGCCTCGCGCTGACTATCGGTATGGCCATCGACGCCAATGTGCTCATCTTCGAGCGTTTACGCGAGGAGCTTGCTTTGGGTAAACCCGTGCGTATCGCTATCGACATGGCTTATGACAGGGTTTTGACCACTATCATCGATGCTAATCTCACCACGCTGATCGCCGCGTTCTTCTTGTTCCAGTTCGGTTCCGGTCCGATCAAGGGTTTTGCCGTGACCTTGACTCTAGGATTGATCATCTCGATGTTCACGGCTATCTTCGTCAGCAGGACTGTCTACATGGTGTACTATGAGAACAACAGAGAAGCAAAATCAATCTCCGTCTAAGCACGCCGGGCATTTTTCGCTGATCCCGAAG
>JBBTGF010000290.1:0-3150 GCA_038041525.1 Elusimicrobiota bacterium
CCTCTGGAGAGGACGCGAAGGCTCTGGTGGCGGCGAGTCTGGCGCCGGCGAAGACTTTGCGTATGGAGATAGAAGACCAAGAGAAGAATGTCATGCGAGTTTTCGTCGAGGAATCCGAGATGGCGGGCGCTGTGGGTAAAGACGGGATCAATCTGAAGCTTGCAACGGAAGTCAGCGGTTGGAACATCATCTTCGATGTTCCGCCACCGCAGGAGAAGGTCAAGACTCAAGCAGTTACCGCTGCCGACCCTGGGGTTGCGCTGGAGGATAAAGATGGATAAAAAAAAGACGGTTACAGCGAAAAAAAAGAATTTGACTAAGACGGAAGGCGTCGTCGCGAAGTCTGCCAAGAAGACCGTACGCACGGTGGCGAAGCCTACCGCAGCGACGGCGGATACGACTATTAAAAAGCAACGTAAGCCAAAATCCGAGACATCGCCTAAGACCCCCGCTAAATCAAAGGTAGCGAAGGTTGCCATAAAGGCCAAGAAGCCAGCGGCAGCGCTCGCGCCAGCGCCGACGGCTGAATTGCCGGTCAGCGCGACACCGCAAGCAGTTGTTGCCGCCGCGCCTGCGCTAGTCGAAGTGACTGTGGCCGCAGCGTCAGCGCTTAAGCCTGCGGCGAGCGCGCCTGAAGTCAAAGCGCCTCCTGCGCAGGCGGTAGTCAAGCCTGTGGAAGTCAAAAAGCCAGCGCCGGTCGCTAAAAAGTTGAATCTGACGCCGCATGCCACGGTCAAAGAGCTTGCGGCCACGACGGGGATGAGCATCGCCGACCTTATCAGGAAGCTCATGAGCATGGGCGTGTGGGCCACCATCAACCAGCGCTTGGAGCCCGAGGTCATCAGTCTCATCTGCGCCGACCGCGGTTTTGAAGCGGTTTTCGCTGAAGGTTTCCAGGATGATGACATCGCTTTGGAGTCAAAAGAGACCCAGGCTGGTCCGAAATCGGAACCCACGCCGCGTGCGCCGATCGTCACGATCATGGGACATGTCGATCATGGCAAGACCAGTCTTTTGGATGCCATCAGGCAGACCAAAGTCGTAGAGACCGAGGCAGGCGGCATCACGCAGCACATCGGCGCTTATAAGGTGAAGACCCAGAAAGGGGATGTGGTTTTTTTAGATACTCCCGGCCATGAAGCGTTCACTGCCATGAGAGCCAGGGGCGCTAAAGTGACGGACATCGTCATTCTAGTCGTCGCGGCCGACGATGGGGTCATGCCCCAGACCGAAGAGGCTATCGACCATGCCCAAGCGGGTGGCGTTAAGATCGTCGTCGCTATCAACAAGATCGATAAACCAGAAGCCAACCCCAACAGGGTCAAGCAGGAGCTTTCGGATAAAGGTTTGATCCCCGAGGATTGGGGGGGCAAGACAGTCATGGTCGAAGTCTCGGCGAAGAAGAGGATCAATCTCGATAAACTTTTAGAGATGGTCGCTATCGAAGCGGAACTTTTAGAATTGAAAGCGGATGCCGGCAGGCGGGCCTTGGCGACGGTACTGGAGGCTCGTAAGGACCCTAAGAAGGGCAACATCGTCACCTTGCTGGTCCAAGAAGGTACGCTTAGGGTGGGTGACCCGTTCATCTGTGGTTTGACCCGTGGCAAGATCAGGGCTTTAGTCGATGTCCATGATGAGAAGACTCTAAGCGCCGGACCGTCGACGCCTGTCGTCGCTTTAGGTTTTGAGAGTGTGCCCGAAGCTGGAGACCGGCTCGTGGTGACCGCTAGCGAGCGGCAAGCCAAAGAGGTTTCGCAACGCAGACAACTCGATTTCGAAGCGGTACATGGAAGGTCCCGCAGTAAGCATCTTGCGCTTGAAGATCTGCACAAGAAGATCGAGTCTGGCGAGGTCCGTGAACTCAAGCTCATCATCCGCGCCGACGTGCAGGGGTCTTTGGAAGCCATCATCGGAGAACTTTCCAAATTGCATCATCAGGCGGTGGCGATTAAAGTCCTGCATTCAGGCATGGGCAGCGTGAGCCTTTCCGACGTGTTGCTGGCTGCCGCTAGCGACGCCATCGTCTTGTCATTCAATGCCGATATCGACACGCGGGCGCGTGATGAGGCGGAAAAACAGGGCGTGACATTGCAATCCTACAATATCATCTACAAACTCATCGATGACATCAAGTCGGCGCTGGAAGGCTTGCTTGAGCCTGTTATTAAAGATGTCGCCTTGGGTACCGCTGATATCCGTGACGTGTTCCAGATACCGAAGGTGGGCAAGATCGCCGGTTGTTACGTCGATCATGGCAAGGTTGCCAAGGATGCGCATGTCAGGATCATGCGCGCGGGCGTCAAGATCTTCGAGGGCAAGATCGCCAGTCTTAAGCGCATCAAAGAATCGGTCAACGAGGTTGGACAGGGTTTTGAGTGCGGCATCGCTATCGCCGGCTATGAGGCCGTCAAGAAGGGGGACCGGCTCGAGTTCTTCACTCAAGTCAAGGAGTTCCAGAAATTGATGAAAGAAGGCCAGGCGGCCTGATATCGCGGAGGATCTCGGGATGTTCCCACGCCGGATAAATCGAGTCGAGAGTCTGTTGGCGCGTGAGATATCGGCTATCTTGCAGCGACATCAAGAGCGTATCGGGCAGATCACGGGAGGGGCATTATTGACCGTTACCGGGGTGAAAGTGGGGCGTAACCTCGAATATGCATCCGTCTATTATTCTTGCGTGGGTGGCAAGAGCAAGGATGCCAAGTCCTGGATACCTGTCTTGGAACAAGAGATACAACCGTTGTTGAGTAGGACTTTGGCTGGCAGGGTGGCTTTAAAGAAGATGCCCAAGATCAGGTTCGAGCATGACGCGGGATTCGAGAGGGCAGACCGGGTCTATGGGATCTTGGAGAATCTTAGGAGGCAAGATGACGCCTGAACTCAAGGTCATTCCGGAGAGTCTCATCAAAGCGCTGCGCAGCGCCAAGAGTTTTGCCATCGTGGGACACATCAAGCCTGATGCCGACACGCTGGGTTCGTCTTTAGCCATCGCAGCGTTACTGCGGCGCATCAAAAGCGGCAGGCGGGTGGTCCTAGCCAACGGTACGATCGTGCCTTCCAACTTGCATTTTTTACCGGATTGGAAGAAAGTCATCGCGCCGGCGCAGCGCTCGGACTTGCGTGGGCTTGAATGCGCGATCTATTTGGAAT
>JBBTGF010000290.1:3160-15386 GCA_038041525.1 Elusimicrobiota bacterium
TTCAAATATTCCGTCAACATCGATCATCATAAGACGGGGAAATTCTTCGCCAAGATCAATTGGATCACTCCGAAGGCATCTTCGAACTCCGAGCAGGTGTATCAGCTTTATCGGCGTTTTGGGTTTAAGCCGGACAAGAAAGAATCTACCTGGCTTTACGCGGGCATCATCGCCGACACGGGTCGCTTCCAGTATTCACTGACAAGCCCGTTCACTCACGAGATTGCGGCGAGTCTGCTGGCTACCGGGATGCCGCATACGGTCGTCGCCGAACGCCTTTTCATGATCAAGACCGAGCAACACTTACGGTTATTGGCCCGGGCGCTGATGAGTCTGCGTTTCGCGGCTAACGGCGCTATCGCTGTGATGCGGCTGACCGCGCAAGATTTCGCGGCAGCCGACAATCTGGCTTCGCAGACCGAAGATATCGTCAATTACGGATTGGCCCCGGAGAATTCGGTGATCGCGGTCCTTTTCAAGGAAGAGCCTGTCCGCGGGCAGGGCGTCATATCGGTCTCGTTACGTTCACGCGGCAAGACCGATATCTCACCGGTCGCCACCGCTTACGGCGGCGGCGGGCATGCTAATGCCGCTGGTTTCGAGGTGACCGGAGTGGCCTTAGACCGCCTTGAAGAACAAGTGGTCGACGCGCTTAAAGGCCGCCTCGGCCGCGTTTAGTCCTGTCAGCCACAGAGATCGGCCATGATCCTTAATGTCTACAAACCTACAGGCATATCCACATATGATGTCATTAGAGGCATCAAAAGAGGGATCAGGCCTTTGCAGGTCAAGATCGGACATGCCGGGACGCTCGACCCGTTCGCCGAAGGGGTCGTGTTGGTCCTTGTCGGTGATTCGACGAAGCGGTCATCCGAGTTGATGGCTTTACGCAAGACTTATCGGGGGACTATCGAGCTTGGCGCAGCGACTGCCAGCGCGGATCCCGATACCCAGTGTCAGGAGACATCGCCATTACCCGCAGGTTTGAGCATCGAGGATGCGCAGGGATATGCTGATACGTTCATCGGGCGCATCATGCAGACTCCTCCCGTCTATAGCGCCTTACGTATAGGAGGACGGCGTAGTTATGAATTGGCCCGTAAGGGTACGCCGATCGTGCCCGAGCCCAGGGAAGTCGACGTCTACAGTCTCATGATCGTCGCTTACGAACCACCGTTGATGGAATTTGTAGCCGATGTGGGCAAAGGGACATACTTGCGTTCTTTGGCGGTCGATCTGGCCCGGGCGATGGGCACGGTCGGACATCTGCGACGCTTGCGTCGTGAACGCATCGGCCCTTATGCGTCGGATGCGGCGGTCACCATCGAGCAAGCGGCTGCTCTTATCAAAGCTGGAGCCTCGAAGTTATAATAATCTGATAATGACATCCAAGGGACGGATATTCGCTTTAGGTACGTTCGATGGCGTGCATATCGGTCATGCTCGGCTCCTGGATTTTCTCGTGCGCCAGGCGCGCCGCAAGGGACTCGAACCGGCGGTGGCCATGTTCGAGTATTCACCGCGCCTGTTCCTGCAGGACGCCCCACAGGTCCGTCTATTGACTACGATACAGGAACGACAGGATATCATCACGGCGAGATTCGGCATCAGGCGGTTCTTCGTCATGCCCATGCAAAAGTGGTTCTTCGGTATCGTGGCGGAGGATTTTTTGGCGCATCTGGTCTTCGCTTGGAATGCCAAGCAATTGGTTTGTGGAGAGAATTTCTGTTTGGGAGCGGACCAAGCTTGTCACGGGGGGAACCTGGATACTTTTGGAGCAGCCATCGGTCTAAGGGGGAAGTCGCTCAAGCTGGTGACCCGCCAAACCCCCGTATCTTCGACGCGTGTCAGAGGTCTGATCGCTGAGGGCGACTTGACCAATGCGCGCCGATTGCTCGGCCGTGATTACGAGATCTCCGGGAAAGTGGTGAAAGGGAGAGGCGTGGCTAGCCGGGAACTGGGTTTTCCGACCGCCAATGTGGATGTCGATATAAGGAAGATACTGCCGTTAGGGGTGTTCAAAGCGACGGTCGTCGGTTTTGAACAGACCGCAGTCGTCAATATAGGCGTCAGACCCACGTTTGCAGGAGCGTCGCAAGGACCCGACGCGGTGAAGGTCGAAGCGCATATCCTCGATTTTTCTGGAAACCTTTACAATAAAGCATTGAAGCTCAGGCTAGAGCGTAAGTTGCGCCCTGAGAGACATTTTTCAAACAAGGAAGAATTACGTCAGCAGATCGCCCGTGATATCGAAGCGTGCTAAATACGGATTTTTTAGTTATAATATAATCAGCAAATAAAATCGAGGAGAGAACGTTGACAAAAAGCGAGAAGTCGGATATCGTTGGACGCCACGGCGCCAATGCCAAAGATAGCGGTAGCACCGCAGTGCAGATCGCGCTTATGACAAAGCGCATGGAGACGCTTTCGGAGCATCTCAAAAAGCATAAATATGACCATTCTTCACGCAGGGGCCTGCTTATGATCGTGGGCCGTCGTAGGAGTTATCTGCGTTACCTGCAGGGGAATGATCCGGAAGCATTCAAAAAACTCAATTCCGCACTCGGTCTAGGCTAAGTTCCGATCCGCGCCCCTGACTCATCCTCTGAAGTATTCAAAGGTTGTCATCAACCATTATCAAGGAGACCATCATGCAGCAAAGCAACTCGACAGAGTTTTCGATCGATGTAGGCGGTAAGACTATCCGTTTTCAATTCGGTTTGGTCGCCAATCAGGCCAGCGGTTCATGCCTTGTCACTTTAGGCGAGACCGTGATCCTTTCGGCCGTCGTTGGTTCGAGTAAACCCAAACCGGACGCTAATTTTATGCCACTGACGGTGGATTATAGAGAGAGGATGTATTGTAAAGGTACCATACCTGGCGGGTTCTTCAAGCGCGAGGGTAGGCCGAAGGAGTCTGAGATCCTGGCAAGCCGCTTGACCGACAGGAGCTTGAGGCCGTTGTTCCCGGAGAATTTCTACCATGAGATCAGTGTCAGCAACATCGTGCTTTCTTCCGACGGGGAGAATGATGCGGATATCCTGACGTTGCTCGGAGCCAGTGCCTCGCTGATGGTCTCGGATGTGCCGTTCAATGGCCCCGTATCGGCCGTGCGCGTGGGACGCGTTGGACGCGAGTTCATCTTGAACCCGACGTTCACTGAGCTCAAAGAGAGCGATCTTGAGATCGTGGTTTCCGCTACTAAGAACGGTATCGTGATGGTCGAGGGCGGCGCCAATTTCGTCTCTGAAGAGGATATCCTTGAAGCCATGCGTTTTGCTTGGCCGACACTCAAGCTCTTGTGCGAATTCCAGGAAGAGATCAGGGCGAAGCTTGGCAAGCCAAAGTTTGCTTTTACGCCATTCAAATGGGACGCGGATCTAAAGAATGCCGTTGAAACCGAGTGTGCCTCCAAAGTCAACGAGATCGTCCATAAACATCTGCCCAAGAAGCAGATCATGCAAGAGATGGATGCCTTGGTGTTGCACGCGCAGGCGAAGTTTGCGGAGAGATATCCTCTCGTGATCAAACAGGTCTCGGGTATCGTCGACGAGATCCTTTACGTGGAATCACGTAAGATGCTCATCGAAGAGAATGTCCGTTTGGATGGCCGTTCGCCAGACCAGATCAGGCCGATCTCGATCCATATCGGATTGTTGCCCCGTACGCACGGGTCGGTCCTGTTCAAACGCGGTGAGACCCAGTCTCTGGCGACCACCACTTTGGGTACGCCTAAAGACACCCAGAAGTTCGAGGAACTTGAGGGCGATCATTTCGAAAGGTTCTTGTTGCATTACAATTTCCCGAGTTTCTCGGTGGGCGAGACGAGACCAGACAGGGGTCCCGGTCGTCGTGAGATAGGACACGGATTCCTGGCCCGTAAGGCATTGGTCCCCGTGCTCCCTAAAGAGGACGACTTCCCATATACCATGCGTGTGGTCTCGGATATCACTGATTGCAACGGTTCATCGTCGATGGCCAGCGTCTGTGGCGCTTCATTGGCGCTCTTCGATGCCGGTGTCCCACTCAAAGACCATGTCAGCGGTATCGCTATGGGTCTGGTCGTCGAGGGCGATCGTCATGTCGTCTTGACCGATATCATGGGCATGGAAGACCATTTGGGCGACATGGATTTCAAGGTGGCTGGCACCCGCGATGGGGCGACTGCGCTGCAGATGGATATCAAGATCCCGTCTGTCGATTTCAGCATCCTTGCCACGGCTCTTGAGAAGGCCAAGATGGCCCGTCTTTCGATCCTTGACAAGATGGCGCAAGCCATCGGTCAACCGAGGAGCTCGACTTCTATCCATGCTCCCAAGATGATCTCGGTGTCTATCCCGGTCGAGAAGATCGGTGCTTTGATAGGGCCCGGCGGTAAGAATATCCGTCGTATCAGCGAGGAGTATAGCGTCGAAGTCGAAGTCCAGGATGATGGCCGTGTCTTCATCCATGCTAGAGATATGGAAAGCGTCATGCGCGCTAAGGCCATGGTAGAAGGGTTGACCAAAGACCCTGAGATCGGTCAGGTCTACAAAGGACGCATAACCTCTATCACAGACTTCGGAGCGTTCGTCGAGATCCTTCCCGGCAGGGAAGGGTTGCTGCATGTCTCGCAGATCGACCATCGCCCCGTCCGCCATGCCAGTGATTTCTTCAAAGAAGATGATGAAGTCGAAGTCAAAGTCCTTGACGTCGATGACCAGGGAAAAGTCAGGCTTTCGCGGAAAGCCTTGATCGAGCCGGGTCCAGGTCAAGAAGCGGGGCCTTCTGATGGGCCGCCTCCTTCGGGCGGTAGTCATGGTGAGCCTTCACGCGGTTTCGGTCTGCGTATGCGTGGTCCGGGTGGACGCCCAGGTGGACGTCCGGGCGGTGGTATGCGTGGTCCGGGTGGACCGCGCCATGATAGGGGGCCAAGGCGTCATCATTGATGCATCCGGCGCTCGCCAGGATAGAGAGTCTTTATCGTAAGATGCTTGAGGCCGGCGCGCTGGCCATTGAGGTCCGTTCCGGTCCGGGAAGGACCATTAGCCTTAAGCGCCGGGGCAGCCTTGCAGGAATTCCTGGCGTAGAGCGGTCACAACTGGCTGGCAGCGGTCTAGTCGCGGAGCCACTCAAAGCGTCTGTCGGCCGGGTAGTCGCCCCGTTGTCGGGTGTTTTTTATCGTAGTCCATCCCCGTCTGCTCCCGTATTCGTCAATACCGGCACGTCTGTCAACAAGGGAGACGTACTTTGTATCATAGAGGCGATGAAGGTCTTAAATGAGATCAAGGCGCCGATGTCCGGGAAAGTGTCGCGTATCGAAGGCGTCAACGGTAAGCATGTAAAGAAAGGCGATATCATCTTCATCATCGATAGTGAGGTTTGACCATGAAAGAGGGAATCGAAGCGGCGAGTGCGAGGATACTTGAGGCCTTGAGGGTGACACCGAGCGGAGAGCTTGAGACCATGCAGCTTAAACTGCAGATGGGGGTTTCCGCCGGCAAGCTGTTCATGGCCTTAGGATGGTTGCTTAAAGAGGGCTCCATAGAACTGACACCGTCTGACTTCGGCTATACGATAAAAAATACGTGGCGCGCAGAAGAAATACAACAAGAGCAAAAGATCCAAGTTTAAGAGCGCTGTCGGCCCTCGCTTTTTCGGTATGGGGGGTCTTTAGCGGCGCTTGTGTCTATTTTCCTTCAGCTTTCGGTTCCTTCGGATCCCAAGTTTCCGGCACACTCGTACGCGTCTTAGGTTGGCCTGCCTATTTATTGCCTGCTTTCTTCGCTTGGAGCGCAGGGCGTTGCTGGTATGGTCGTAAGGATGACTCTAAAGACCCGGTTTTTTATTACCGCAATGCCGCATTACCGTTGTCCGGCTTCGTTTTGTTCGTGTTTTTTTGGTCCGTTATCGTCACAGACCAAACGGATATCGCTGGTGTCTTGGGGTCTGCCTTGGCATCCGGGATGCAGGCGCGTCTTGGCTGGCCAGGGGCTCTGGTCGTTAGTCTGGCGTTATTGATGGCATGGGCTAGATTAGTTTTTGGGGTTCCCTGGGGCGTACTAGCGCTTAAAGTCGCGAAGGCATTGGCTGGCGACTGGCAACTTTGGAAGCAAGCGCTCAAAGAATCCATCAGGCAGCGCGGTGAGATGCGAAGGTCGCCTGTGCTTGTCAGTAAAGGCGAGGAGACTGTTACGGTCAGTGTCAAACCATCGAAAGCCCATGAAAGTTATGTGCAGAAGATAGCCAAGCAGCAGGTCTTTAAAGAAACATCGGTGGTCGCACCGCCGAAGCCTAACGATAGTCCCAAGACAGTGACCGTTGGGGCAGCCTTGCCAACGCAAGGCGTGCCGGTAGTGAAGAGCCTCGTGCCTGCGGTGACCTGGAAGCTGCCCCCGCTTGACCTGCTGCTGCCTGCGGAGACCTCGCCATCACAATCCATCGACAAGGACGTCTGTTATAAGCGTGGACATGACTTAGTCCACGCCCTCTCTAATTTTGATGTACATGTGGAATTGGGCGGCGTCGTGCCCGGTCCCGTAGTGACGCGTTACGATCTGGTGCCGCAACCGGGCGTCAAGGTCGGTGAGATCGAATCGCTGGCTAAAGATATCGCTTTAAGTATGCGCGTGGCGGCAGTGCGCATCTTGGGTCCGATCGCAGGCCGTGGCGCTATCGGTATCGAAGTGCCCAATGCTAAACCGATGCTGGTCAAACTCCGCGAGATCCTCGAGGACAGGGTATTCTCTCACAGCGACGGGGCTCTGGTTTTTGCGTTGGGGCGTGCCGCCAGCGGGGACCCGGCGACATGTGATCTTGCCGACATGCCGCATATCTTAGTCGCCGGTGCCACGAATTCAGGGAAAAGCGTTCTGATCCATGCCATCATCGCTTCGCTCTTGTACCGGATGACCCCTGATGAGCTCAAACTGGTCTTGATCGATCCTAAGCGGCTCGAACTGCCGCTGTATGACGGCATACCTCACATCTTCGATCCGAGACGCAAGTCCTCGGAAGCCAGGGTCATCACCGATTCGAAGGAGGCAGCCAGGACGATCCACACGCTCACTGATTTGATGGATTATCGCTATGAGCTGCTTTCGGCGTTCAGCGTGCGTAACATCGAAGCGTATAATGAGATGGCCAAAGTGAAAGGACATGTCCCGTTGCCTTTCATCGTGGTCATCATCGATGAATTAGCCGACTTGATCCTTACTGCGGTCACGGAGATCGAGACCGATATCCAGCGGTTGGCGCAGATGGCTAGGGCGGTGGGCATCCATCTGGTCTTAGCGACGCAGCGCCCCAGCGTCAATGTCATCACGGGCGTCATCAAGGCCAACCTGCCTGCGCGCGTGGCATTGCAGGTGGTTTCTAAAGTCGATTCCCGGGTCATCTTGGATAGCCAGGGCGCCGAGGATCTTTTGGGCGCCGGAGACATGTTGTATCTGGCAAGCGGTGCGCCTAAGCCCGCTCGTTTACAGGGGGCTTATGTCAGTGATGAGGAGATAAAAAGGATAGCGGCATTCTGGAGCGCTCAAGGCAAGCCGGAGTACGCCGATCCTGCCGAATTACTGGGCTCGGCAGCCGGGCAAGCTCAGGCGCAAGGCGATAACAAGCAGGATCAGGAGAATCTTAAGCGGGCGTTGGAACTCGTCATGCAAAGAAGACGCGTGTCCCAAGACCTGCTTAAAGCTCATTTTGGTTCATCGGCACGGGCGACGGATCTGCTTTCCCGTCTCGAAGTTGCCGGTTTCATCACTAAGCCGGAGGGCACCAACAGATGGGAGATTCATTTCGATCAGATAGAAGATTTCTTAAAAACAAGCCGCTCATGACGTATAACAAGATTTTCAAGCAGTATATCGGGGCGCTGGTCTTTTGCGCAGGCATGCTTTGCGGTCATATAGGGATGAGTGTCCACGCAGCGCAATCAAGTTCGACGACTATCTTGGCGAAGACCGAGGCTTTTGAGAATGGCATACGGCAGGCGACGTTCAATTTCCAGGAGAGTTTTCTACTTAAGCCTACCGGAGAGAGCGAGACGATCACCGGCCGGGTTTATCTGGATAAAGCCGCTTCACGCATCCGCATAGATTATAAGGGCAGGGTCAATGCGAAGGTTTGGTTGATCGCTGACAAGGTTTATTTCTATGACTCTTCGCTCGAACAGGTAGTGATCCGTCACTGGGGCGATTTCATGGATACGCATTTCCAGGCGTTCATGGATATCCCGATCCTCTATGACATAGGGCGGTTCAAGGAACGTTATGATTTCCTGACAGTCGAGCAGGGCGCGGTCAAGCCGGAGAAACGCCTTGATACGGACAAGCGAGTGTACCTGGTGGCAAAGCCCAAGAATGTGGATTCGTATGAATTATTGCTTGGTTTTGCCGCGGATACCGGCGAGCCCGTCTCGCTCGATCTTTCGATGCAGAATTACCGCGCTAGCCTCGAGATCACGGATTTCAATGCAAAGGCGACGATACATGATAAAATATTCAAGACAGAGTTCTCGAAGAAAGTCGCGGTCTTGGATATGACTAAACAGACTCAGCGTTGATATGACGACGATGTTAAAAGATGCCGATATGAAGCCGACGACCCAAAAGGTCGGAGAGCTGTTGCGCGCCAAAAGGTTGGAGAAGGGCCTTTCGCTTGAGAAAGTCAGGGATACCACCAAGATCACCACGAAATTCCTGGTTTCTATCGAGGAGAGCAACTATAAGACGTTCCCCGCCAGGGTCTATCTAAGGGGATTTTTGATGACCTATGCGCGTTTCCTTGGATTTGCCGAACCGCTTGCGATGTGGGAGCAGGTCGTTGCCGAAGAGGATCTGAGTTTCTTCGACCGGCGTGACCCTAGTGAGAACAGGCTGGATAATCCGATACGTCGTCCGGTGCGTAATCCGGTGCAGACGTTGGCGCGTAACCGCGGGAATCCCGAAGGCGCTTGGGAGCGTTTCATCGTCTGGACGACTTCGGGACAGAACTGGATATTGGCATTCTTGGTCGCTCCAGCGCTCATCGTGATGTGTTTTTACGCGGTTTATTCTTATCAGAGGCGTCAGGCATATCAACATTCTCCCGAGAAGCTCCTTGAGCTCTCTACCATCATGGGGCAGGGTTCGTCGAACCAGACGATACAAAGTCCTTTTTCGGGAACAGCTAAACAACCGACCCAGTCTTGGACGTCTACCCAAGGCAAAGAACCTATAACTGTTGAGATCAGATCGCAGAACGAGCCTACTTGGGTGCAAGTCGATATCGATAACAGGATGGTCTTCCAAGGCGTGCTTCCTGCCGGACAGAATCGGGTCTATCAGAGCAGGGAAGCCGCGAAACTAAGGATCGGCACACCTAAGACTATCGCGGTCAGTGTCAATGGAGTCGCTTGGAATTTCACTGCCGCGGAGATGGCCAAAGCTCCCTTGGAGCTTGACATCAGCCGCGAGGCTATAGCGCAGCGTCAGCCCTGACGCTGCACAAGCGGACCAGCCTTGCATCCTAACACTCTTACCGCCAGTAGGATCCCTTTGACCTTGCTGTTTGCCGTATGCGTCATATCTAAAGACCCGATCGTGCTGGGGGTCGCCGCTATCACGGCAATCATCTCCCTCTTGACGGATTTTTTTGACGGGTATCTGGCCCGTAAAAGGGGGCTTGTCTCCGCTTTCGGCATCTGCGGTGATCCTATCGCGGACAAGATATTCGTCTTGGGAGCGTTCATCAGCCTGGCGGCGCGACAAGAACTCGCATTGAGTCATATCGCCACCGTCGTATTAGTGATACGCGAGTTCTCGATCACGGGATTAAGGGTCGTGCTTTTGGTCAGCGGCGCGCGTTTGCTGCCAAGTGAGAAGTTCGGTAAGATGAAGACCGCGATCCAATTCTTCCTCATCCTTTTATTCACGGGGACGCTGGCGTTGCTCTATGCAGGCTGGCAGGTCACGGTATTCTTACGGGCAGCGCCTATCCTTTATTGGTTGATGACGATAGTAGCCGTGGCTAGCGGCATGTCATATCTTTGGGGGCAGCGCCGCGGCTTAGTCGAGAGCTGGATGCAAGGCAGGCGTCCGTCATGAGAGCGTTGCGCGGCGGCTGTGCGTTCTTGGCGAGTGGTCTATTTTTAAGTCATGGGATGTATCGTCTCACTAAGTTCACGCAATGGAAGTTCTTGCGCGGCTGCGGTATCGTGGGCACCATCGAGGCGATGCTCACTTGGTGGTTCATGCCGCAGTTTTCCAAAGGAGTCGCCGTCACGCTCGTCGTGTTGGCGACGCTGGCGAGCGTCGCCATCGCGCATCAGGCCGAGCGTTATTATGACAACGAGGATGATCCGAGGATCGTCATCGATGAATATGTGGGATTCCTATTCACTTGTTTGATGATCCCGAAGACTTTGGGAGCCCTGATCGTCGGTGCGCTGATTTTCAGGGTTTTCGATGTTTGGAAGCCGTTTGGGATCGCTAAGATCGAGGAAATCCCTGATGGCTGGGGATGCATCTTCGACGATGTCGCCAGCGGCATCATCGCGGGAGCCATCGTGGCGTTAGTAGGTTTTGTTTTAAAAGCGTTTTTCTAGCGATAGTCTGTGGTCTAGGCCGGCATCTCTGGGTTGGCGGATAAGAGCGTAATTGAGTGTGGTCTTGTTCCAGCACCAGGCTACGCCCAGCGAGAGCGTGGCAAAGCTATCTCGGTATTTAGCTCCAAGCCGCAGGGCCGCCCAATCGAAACCCTCGCTTAAATTGAATGTCTTGATCTCTAATCCGAAGGCCTTTTCGAGGTCTTGCCTGCGTTCTTGACGTGTTTCCAAAGTGGTGTTGAGCCGCCAGAGGGCGCTGCCTGTGGCCGCCGAGAGTTTGGTGAATTGCCAGGTACCCGCCGTGACGCTCGTCATGGGCAGCGGGTCGGATTCTTCGATGAACCTTACGCCCGTGCCGAGGTTGCGTAGCGTGGTTGCGGCGTAGAAGACATGGGAATGGTCGGTAGCAAGGTCGAGGGTGAGCAACGCTCCTGAATCATAGGCCATCCCCGAGGCGCTGTATTGGTTCGCCAGATTCAGCGCATAGGGTTTGATGGCGCCGCCGAAGCTAAGCAGCGGACTGGTTTTGAATCCTAAGGCGATGTTGCCGTAGTAGTCTTGCGCGGCTTTGCGGGTTTCTCGTGTGCCGTCGGAGAGATTGAGATGGATGTCGCCTGCGTCGAAATATCCGAAGCCTAGGCCCAGGTAAGCGGGACCGACCAACTTAGACGCCAAGGAGATGTGTCCGAAGTTGTCATGTCCAAAACCGGCGCTATAAGAAGTCAGCAGTGATGGCCGCAGGACCGAGGTCATCGCCGCCGGATTATAAGAGACGCTTTCGACGTCGTTTTGCAAGGTTGCTCCGGAGCCTCCAAGGGCAGACGCGCGTATCCCGGTGTCCCGGGAGAGGATGGCAGCGCCCGTGCGTCCGGGTTCGGCGGACAGAGGGAGGGCGGTAGCGGCGATAAGGGCGAGCGTTAATATCCTCATTTGACCACGATGATCTTGTCGATCTGGTCGAGCTTGGGTCCTTTGGTGCGTAGGTAATATAGGCCGCTGGCTACGACATTGCCGCTTTCCGTGGTGCCGGGCCATAGGACGCTGGTCCTGCCGATGCTGGCTGGTTGGTTGAATATCCTGGCGACGGGTTCGCCATTGATCGTATAGATCGAGAGGCTTAGGTCTCCGGGATGATGGATATCGACGTCGATGCGCGCTTGTTGGCCGCGCCTGGGATTGAAAAGATTGTCCGTGATGTCGACGTCGCCTGCCGGGAAGTCGATATTGAGGGCATCAGTCAGAGTCGAACTTTGGGCATCGTGATTCGTCAGGATGACGTTCCATTGGCCTAAGTCGGCTCCGAGCAGGTTGAATACCGCAGTGGCGCTTAAATCAGAATTCCGCAGGATGCTGGTTGCGGTTATGTTTGTTTGGTCGGCTTTAGTCAAGACGGCGGTCAGCGTCCCGGTCGAGATGATCTCTCCGGTCATGGTGAGGGTGAAGCCGGCATCATTGTTCATGCCGATACCCGGTGAGACGGCTTGTAGATCGGGCGTCGTAGTGAGAGCGGAATAGATCCCGGGAATAAAGCTGCTGGTCTGGATAAAACCGTAGTAGGCTCGGTAGCGGAACCCTTGAGTGCGCCGGATGGCGAAAGCGCCGATGCCCCCCGACGCCGTATCCGTCGATAGCCAGATGTGAGCTTCCGCGCTGAAAGTCGTC
>JBBTGF010000291.1:0-2903 GCA_038041525.1 Elusimicrobiota bacterium
AATTGTCAGAGGACGATTATCCTGTCGACGATGGGCGCCGTTATGGCATGTTGGGACGCCGTGAGACGAGCATGGGAGCCGACGCGTCTATTCCGTTATTCCTGGATGGCTGGAGTCTTGACGCTCATTGCGACGGCAGCAGGAGTATCAGCAGGAACAAGTCGTTGACTAATACCGTAGATGGTGATTGGTCGGTCAAAGATGATAGTTTTTTCATCAGTCATGGCGGCAGTCTTAATTTGAGTCTCATCCCCGGAGTCTGGACCGGCAGCGTCGGTTTCGAGCGTCAACGTGAGAGGAGTAGGTATGAGTATTACGATACGGGCGCTAGCGCTTCGACGACGCTTTCCGATCTGCCGCAAGATTGGGCCGCGGTCAATGAATTCTCCGTGGGCAGCGCCTTGAAGCCCTCGGCTATGATGAAGTTCGGGGTCCGCTATAGATATCTTGAGTACAAGGCTTTCGATCTGGCTAAGACAGACTTATCCAACAGCGCCGGTTTTCCGTTCCCCGTGGCGACCTATCTTGGTCCTGGACTTGAACCCTTCAGCGCCAGCGTCATGACCATGACGATGAGCGTGTTGTGGTGAACCAAGGGTCGGTAACGTGAGGGTTATTCTTCTTCAGTCAAGCCGGTGTCGTCGGCGGGCGCTTCATCCGGGGCGGGCGCCAATTCAAAGTCTTCGTCCATAGGGGACGCATCTTCTTGTGTCGCTGACCAGTTGCGCGATGGGGGGGAATCCCAGCCGGTGCCGTTATCTTGCGGGGTCGCGCGTGCGGGGGTTTGCGCTTTCGGGTCGAGCGATTCGGGCGCGTCAAGGACTGTGCTCTGGCGTTGATAGACCGGTCCGCATGCGATAATAAATGGTGAGAGCAGTGCGATGATGGAAAAAATGACGGAGTTCTTCATTGCATGCCAGTATAGCATTGCCGGAAAAGGAGATGGATCATGGGTAGGATGATGAAGCTACGTTTAATGCTAGCCGCTTGTCTGGTCGCATCAGCTGTGGGGCAGGCGATCGCGCAAGGCGACATGTCGGCGCAGATGAAGGATGCGATCGTTTCATTCGATTCCCCGGCGGTGAAAGCCAGGGGACGCAAGCTGCAGGCAGCGAAAGATGCGTGTTTAAAGAAGGTGGCGCGGGCCCTGCGCGCGCGTCAGGCGAAGACCAATGTGATCCTACTGACTCTCGATGGCGTTAGATACCAGGAGTTCTTCGCCTCGGCCGATGTTTCTGTGGACCCGAATGCCTCTGCTGTCAAGGCATTACCTTTGTTCTGGAGTTGGATGGCGCCTAATGGGGTCGTTCTTGGTGACCCGAAGCAAGGTTCTGTCATGACCATCTCCAATACCGCCTACATCAGCCTTCCCGCTTATTTCAGCATCATGGCGGGCTCCACGCAGCCTTGCTGGACCAATGACTGCAAGCGGACCGCTGTCGAGACGCTACCAGAGAGGATCAAGCGAGAATTAGGGTTAAAGACCGAAGCTGTCGCCGTCATCGCTTCTTGGGATAAGATCGCGGATGCCGCAGAACATGTCGCCGGTGCGGTCCACGTGAAGGCCGGCAAGTGGAAGGCCAGTGATAGGGCGTGGCACGACGGTACGCCTTATGACGACCTGACCTTCCCGCGGGCGATGGACTATCTGATGCGTAACAAACCGAGGTTCATGTTCATCTCCTTGAACGATTCTGACGCTTGGGCGCATGAGGGCAAATACCCGCAATACCTGGCCTCACTGCGTCAATATGACAAATGGATGTCGATGCTCTTGGGGACCTTGTCTTCGCTGGGCGAATATGGGAAGAACACGACTTTGATCATCACCACAGACCACGGGCGTGGGTCGGGGCCGGAAGGTTGGAAGCATCATACGGATGTCAAGGAAGCCAAAGACGTCTGGTTCTATGCTGCCGGTCCTGGCGTGAAGCGCAGGGGCTCTGTTGCCGGTGTCCAGGCATATGAGCATGCCGATATCAGGCCTACCGTAGAGGCGTTGTTCGGTCTGGTTCCTTGTGAGGGTTGTACGGGCAAAGTGATCAGTGAAGTCGTGTCACCGGTCACGCTGGATGCTTGCGGGTCCTGAATTCAGGGCCAGGGGATGGTAAGCAGCGGTTTGTCGGCGGAGGAGTCTGCCTTGCGCAGGCGCAGCAATCTTTCCATAGCGGTCTCTTTCCTTAGTTCTACAGTCTCTTTTTCTGCGCGCAATACCAGCAGTTTTTCTGAAAGCCAGGCGCGCAACTTGGGTAGTTGCTTGGTGATGAAATAGCCGGGACAACCTTTGTGTGGGTTGTAGTCTATGTGCCCCTTCCATTGCTCCGGTTCTATCTTATAAGCTGTCGAGAGCCAGAGGGCGAGCCGCTGCACGCTCTCCATCTGTTTGGCGGTCGGGGGGTACTTCATGTAGTTGCCCATCAAAGCGATGCCGATGTTTCCTAGGTTGTTCTCGATCCCCGGGCCTGCGTGCGCGCCCACCGCGCCCAAAGGTCGGCCTTCATAGATCCTACCCGCCCGGTCGATGACGAAATGATAGCCGATGTCCGCCCAACCGCGCACGTCCCTGTGGAATATCTGGATAGCACGCATCTGTGATTTGGCGAAAGCCAGTTGCGTGGGCGCTTGTCCCGCCGTGTTGTGGATAGTAGCGCGGTAGATGGGGGGCATCGGGTTAAAAGCGAAAGCGGGTGCGGTGGCGCCCCATTCCTCACGGGTGATGATAGTGGGGGATGTCGTCTGGCTGGCTGCGGCCATGGATGTCGTCAGGTAAAAAGCCAATGACCACGCGTATCTCACAGGCATCATTATATCCTGCGCGAGTGAGTAAAAAAGCGAGAGCGACTCTCGTGTTATTCTTTGCGCTTGAATTCGACGTTCATTGGGATGACGAACGTGGCGACTTC
>JBBTGF010000292.1:0-2410 GCA_038041525.1 Elusimicrobiota bacterium
GATTACGTTCAAACGGCAATATTAAAGAATTGAAACGCAAGTTATTAGAGTCTTTTCAAGCTCACGTCAATCAATATAAAAATTTGTCGGTAATTGAGACTATTCCCAAGCACGTTGATAGAGAGCTACTTAAAAAAATGATGGCGGATAACAGGCGCATGCGTAAGTTCATCCGCTAAGATCCTCTTTGGAGATGAGCGACGAGCCTTCGACTTTTCCCGTAGGACTCGTCAAAACATAACCTGTGCCTTCAGGCACTTCGGTTTCCTTGCGCGCCGACCAGTAGATGAGCCGCTGTGTGGTCAATACCGAAGAGCGTTCGAGCGATTCATAGACCACGTCGCCGCGCAGTTCGATATCCTTGGTCTTAAAGTCGATAGTACCGCTACGCCCGCGCGCGCGGATGCGTTCTTTAGCGGCGCCGGAGGCGTTCGGACGCATGACCAGCAACCGCGGCTCATCGACTTGCGCGGAATCTTGATCCTGTTTGAACACCACTTTG
The DNA here is from genome assembly GCA_038041525.1 of Elusimicrobiota bacterium. Lineage (GTDB taxonomy): Bacteria > Elusimicrobiota > Elusimicrobia > JACQPE01 > JACQPE01 > JBBTGF01. The sequence goes on from JBBTGF010000292.1 coordinate 503, forward strand.
ACGGCTTTAAGCACATAGACGACATCGCCGCCTTTATGGTTCTCAAAAATGAAATCTTGCATGACCGGCTGCTGGGCGCTGCCTTGGGGTAATTTTTTCGCGGGGTCCGTCTCGAACCTGCAGCCGCCCAAGACGGTTAGTCCCGTCCACAGGACGGCTCGCTTAAAGCGGGATATTCCCATGCTTCTTGTCTGGCATCGACCTTCTGGGGTTGCCTTGCAGCAAAAAACCCAACGCGGTGATGAGTTTTTCCCTAGTCCTGGCGGGCTCGATGACCTCATCGACATAACCGCGCTTGGCCGCGACCCAGGGATTGACGAAGTGGTCCTTATATTCGGCGATCTTCTGTGTCAGGAAGGCGTCGGGGTCCGGAGCCTGTGAGATCTGCTTTGCGTAGAGTATCTGCGCCGCGCCATCAGCGCCCATGACCGCTATCTGGGCCGCGGGCCAGGCAAAATTCAAGTCCGCGCGTATGTGCTTGGAGCCCATGACGTCATAAGCGCCGCCATAAGCCTTGCGCAGTATGACGGTGATCTTGGGGACCGTGCTCTCGCAATAGGCGTAGAGCAGTTTCGAGCCTTCGCGGATTATCCCGGCATGTTCTTGGTCCATGCCTGGCCAATAGCCGGGAACGTCGACTAAGGTGACGATCGGGATGTTGAAGCAATCGCAGAAGCGCACGAAACGTCCGCCTTTCTGGCTGGCTGCGATGTCGAGACTGCCCGCCAAAGTCTCGGAATTGTTCGCCACAAAACCTACGCTATAGCCATCAAGACGCGCGAAGCCGGTGACGATATTGCCGGCATGATGTTCGGCTATCTCGAAGAAATCCCCGTTGTCGGCGATCTCGCGGATCGCTGTCCTGACGTCGAAGGGCTTGCCCGCATTGAGTTCGCTTAAAGCGGCGAGCTTGTCGCTAGTGCGCTTCGGGTCGTCGCCGGTGTCCTTGCGCGCGGTTCCTGTCTTGTTACTGGAAGGCAGGTAGCTTAAAAGTTCTTTTATGGAGCGGAAGCAGTCATGTTCGCTGGCGGCCATGAACTGCGAGACCCCGCTCTTGGAACAATGCACCTCGGCTCCGCCTAAAGTCTCAAAATCGCAAGTCTCCCCTGTCGCCTGGCGCACCACCTCGGGACCGGTGATGAACATGTGCGAGAGGTCTTTGACCATGAAGACGAAATCAGTCAATGCCGGGGAGTAGACCGCGCCGCCGGCGCAAGGACCGAGGATGGCGGAGATCTGCGGTATGACGCCAGAGGCCGCGACATTGCGGTAGAATATCTCGGCATAACCGCCAAGACTTTCGACGCCTTCTTGTATCCTGGCGCCGCCGGAATCCGCCAATCCGATGACCGGGATGCCGCTTTCTAGCGCCAGATCCATCAGGCGCACGATCTTGCCAGCCTGCGCTAGCCCAAGTGCGCCGCCTAAGACCGTGAAATCTTGCGCGTAAACGGCCACGGGACGTTTATCGATGCGGCCTAAACCCGTTACCACGCCATCGCCAGCTAATTCCTTGTCTTGAAGACCGAACTCTCCGCCGGCATTGACGACAAGTAGGCCCATCTCTTGGAAACTGCCCGGGTCAAGTAGCGCGTCGAGGCGTTCTCTGGCCGTGAGCTTGCCTTTCTCTTTTTGAGCCGCCAGTTTTTGCGCGCCGCCACCCTGGCGCGCTGCCTCGCTAAGCTCCTCAAGTCCCTTAAGACTGGTTTTCATGGTCCAAGGACCAGCGGGTCTTAAATCGGTAGTTGGGAGACGTCCTTATTGATCTTGATCGTGGCGCTCTTGCGCAAATCGGAGACGAAGTCGCGCAGCGCCTGCTGGAAGCGTCTTTGCGCCAGATATTGCGCCAGGTCTTCTTGAACGTCTTTATATTTAAGCTTGGTCGCCGCCCGTTTCTCTTCTACCATG
>JBBTGF010000293.1:0-5214 GCA_038041525.1 Elusimicrobiota bacterium
CGGCTCATTATCTCCTGATGGGTTGACTCCGGAAACGGTCCCTGCTTTCGCGGGTCCGGTGTTTGTGGATGGACAGGGGTATACCTATATATCCGGGCAGACCGGCATTGGCTTTGACGCCATTGATCAGGTGATGGAGGATGCCGTGGTTTCCGAGGTGGCGGGGACCGGGATCAAGATTGACCAAGCCGCGCAAAGCTTCAGTGAGCTTACGGCTTTTTCCAGCAGTTTCACTCTGGCCGCTGGGAGCCATTTCATTGTCTACGCCAGCTCGGACAACGCGGGGAATCTGGAAAGTTTAAAGACAGCTAATTTTACCGTTGACACACAGGCTCCGGGGATTCCGCAAAACCTGCTGGTTAGTGGCTTTAACCCTTCGGCTTGGACTAATATTTCAAGTGTTACTATTACCCTGACCGGCTCGGATGACGCTTCCGGGGTGGCCGGGGCCAGGATGAAGCTGGGGGCGGCTCCTGCTTCAGGCGGTGAAGGGGTGTTTTTCACCAGTACCGGGCCTTATGTGTTTCATTCCACGAGCCTGGTCAACGGGGCAAACCCTCTCTACGTGTGGCTTGAAGATAACGTGGGTAACGCGGACATCAGCAACGCGGCCATGGTCGATCTACGGTTTGATTCCAGCGCGCCGTTGTCGCAGGCATCTGTGGCGCAATCGACCTACGCGACAGGACCCGTCCCTGTCAGTTTCTCGGCATCGGATGTCAACGGCGCCGCGGGCAGCGGTCAAGTGGGTTTAGTCAAGCTTTGGATGAGAAAAGACGTTGCGGACAACGGCGTCTATGGCTCTTGGCAGGACACGGGCTTGCAAATGGCAGCGGCAGCGGGTGCGTTCTCTTTCGATCCGCAGGACCAGGACGCTGATCATCAGTTTTACACCCAAGCGCAAGACGGGGCAGGTAGCTGGGAAGCGGTTCCCGTATCCACTACTTCAGCCAAGGCTTCAGCTTTCTTCGATCACACGGCTCCAGCAATCACAAACATCCAGATTCCTTTGATCACCTCGAACTTAGTGCAGATCAGTTGGAACACGGATGATAAGACCACCGCGGTCATCGAGCATTCGACTTCAAGCGTGTTTGCAGCCGGGGCTACCAGGTACAAGAACGTAGCGGTTTCTTCCAGGACCCATTTGGTTACCGTCGATTGTTCGGTATTTTCGCCTGCCACCATCTACTTTAGGATACGGTCTATGAATAGGACGGGACTTGAAACCGTATCAGCCGTCAACAGTTTCACCACCCCGGCTGATGTTTATGTGTCAGCCGATCTTTTCGGTGTGCTTGATTTGAATCAACCTATCATGGTGACTATCACCAATCCGCAGATAGTCCAAGCTAGTTTCACGTTGGATGGGCAATCCGGAGAGTTGTCTTTAAGCACGGGGGTGGCTACACAGATAACGATCGACTCGAACACGATCGCTCAAGGTTGGCAATATCTTAATGTCACCTTGGATGGCTATACCTATCAGACACGGCTGGTCATCGATACGGCGCAGAGGACGGCGCGTGTGGTGCGCCTAGCCATAGGCGGCGGCGTCGTGACAACCAGCAGCCCTCCGGCCAATGGCGCTACCATGATCGCTGATCTAAGCCTGGGCCAGGACTTTGTGGGGCCAGACGCAAGCGAGGTTGGGCAAAATTACATGGCTTCTGGTAATTCCCGGATGTATCTTGGCTATTTTTCAGGTATCGATCCTGTGGCTCCGGGAGCCATCGTCGATCTAGTGGCCCATGCTGGGTCAGGCTTGGGCCAGATGACGCTCGCTTGGAGTGCGCCCGGCGACGACGCTTTTGTGGGCCAGGCCATGCGCTATGAAGCCAGGTACTCCCAGCAAACCATAACCGAGCAGAATTTTTCCCAGGCCCAGATCGTCACGGGCATGCCCTTGCCGCAGATGGCAGGTGCGCCGCAGACCGTCGACATTGCTGGTTTAAGCGATGGGACTAGTTATTATTTCTCGGTCAAAGCCTTCGATGAATCAGGTAACGCTTCCTTATCTAATTTGACTAGCGCCGGGACCATGGCTTTGGCGCAAAGCACGACCAGCATAGGCGGCTACCCGGAAGTCGAGTTATTCTCGCAAGTACCCGGGGTGACGCTTAATCAGGTTTCTATCGTAACCGCTAATCCCGCCGTGGCTTTAGCTACGGGTGCGGCTCAAATCCAGGGATTGATCTTGATGAGCGGCCTTTTTGACATCGTTTCGCCGGATCCCGCATTGCCCGGGGGCGCAACTATCCAGTTTCGCTACCAAGATTTAGGCGATCAGGCTTTGGAAGAACAGTTGCGTGTGTATCACTTCAAACCCGACCTGGGGCAGTGGCTCTTGGTAGTCGACTTAGGGCCGGACACTATCAACAACATCTTCAGCCTGCCGGTGGCGAGCCTGTCGTACTTTGCAATCATGATCCCTGATCCATTGGGTCCCCAATGGGTGATATTCAATACTGGCAACAGCGGTATCCGTGATAATAGTGTTAAGCATATTACGGGTGATCCAAGCGGAAATCTTTGGATCAGCTTTTTAAATCCAGATGCAGGGATCGATCGTTATGATGGTCACGTATGGACTAATTACAATGTAACGAATAGTGGTTTGCTGTCTAATGGTATCTCTGATTTTGATATTGATGTTCAAGGGAGAGTGTGGGTGGCGACTTCCGGTGGCGGTCTTAGCGTGTTTAGCGGTGGCATTTGGATTTCTTATACGCACGCTAACAGCGGATTATCGGAAAATTATTTGAATCGCGTTGTAGTGGATAAGGATGGGGTTGTTTGGTTATCCGCAAATAATAAAGTGATCCGCTATGACGGTTCTAATTTTCAGGATTTGATTCCACCTTCACATCTTGGATTTATCCATACTGGCGCAGGCTTGGCCCCAGACAACGAGGGTGGCTTCTGGTATGCGGCTAACGATGATCAAGGGGTGTTCCATTATTCCAGCGGCACTTGGACATTTTATTCTTCGATCACGGCTGTTAAGCCCGATGGCACGCAGGTCAACACATTGATAAAAGAGATCAGGAGTATCGAGATAGATAATACGGGCCGGATGTGGTTCACTCCGGGAGCCAGTGGCGCTACTTATAGTTACCCTGTTTATATGTACGACGGTGGCACATTCTTTGTATTTCCTAGTTCTGTAGTGGGTAAAAACCGTGTCAGTACTCTTGATGTCGGCATTGGAGGCGGAGGTGTTTGGTTCGGCGATGTCGGCGCTACGCGCTATGATGGCACGACATGGTCTACTCTTAATACGGCTAATAGTGGTATCGCTTCGGATCCTGTCCGTTCATTTGCTTTTAGCTCATCCACCGGACCGGTATGGCTTGCTACCAACAACGGGGTCAGCCGTTTGGTCCAAGCGCCAGTTTTTACCAGCTCGCCGACAGTAAGCCAGCTGCGGGTCGAAAGTAAACTTTTACCTGCCACCGTGACCGTGAGCAACCCCGAGGTGTCTTGGAGTTTTTCTGATTCAAATGGTTCGAGTCAGCAGTCGTATTATGATCTTGAGTTGTCGGTAGATAGTGATTTTGCTTCAGTATTTTTTAGTTCGAGCGTGGCTTCTTCTGCTTCTTCGCAGGTTTTGCCAGCCCTGCCGGAGGGTGGCTATTACGTTAGGGTCAGGGTGCGAAGTAGTTTGGGGATGGAAACAACTTATGCATCAGGCCGATTTACGATAAAAACTACCGCCAGTAGCGCTGATGGCGTGGTTACTCTTGCATCGAATATAGCTGACCTAAACATTTTAAAAGTGTCGACTGCGACTCCTGATGTTTCTTTGGCCATTGCCGCAGCAGATGCAGACGGCTTGATGCTTGTTAGTGGCATATATGACATCTCTCCTAGCGTACCTTTTGATCCGGTAGCCATCTTAACCTTCAAATACGATCTAGCCGTTGTGCCGGATACGGCCACCTTGGCTGTTTATCGCTTTGATGGTGTTGCCTGGACGAGCGCTACCATAATCAATCAGATCGTTCTAGATGCGGAAAATCCAAGGATCGTGGGTTCCCTGGCGCATACTTCGCTGTACGCATTATTTATTCCAGAGAATATCCCCCCAATCACACGATTAGAAATTTCTGGGGGGAATCGATTCGTGGCTAGCGGACAACAATATGTATCCTCGGCGGCTTTATTTAGTTTTGCAGCTATCGACCCTTCTCCCGCGAGCGGAGTAGATTTGACCGAGTTTAAAGTCAATGGCTCATCGGTTCAGATATATACGCAACCCTTTAGTTTGCAAGAGGGTATTCAAAAGATCGATTATCGCAGCAGGGATCGGCGTGGAAATTATGAAGATTTTAAGTCGAGCACCATCGTCATAGACGCCACTTCACCACAGGTCTACATATCGTCGCCAGCTTTAGGTCAGATTTATGTGCCTCTTGGGGGGTCGATCAGTATCCGATATGGCGTAGTTGATAACTTTGATATCAATGTACACAGTGACGCTTTGTTGCGTAATTTAAACAATGGGACGACGGTGACAGTCGTCAACGGACAAGATATCGACCCATTGAGTATTGATGCCGGTTTTTGGCAATTACATGTTTCTGCCGTAGATTTCGTGTTAAACAGCACGGCTGTAGTTTCCGGACTCTTCGAGGTCATTCATGACGTCTTGCCACCAGAGACAATGCTGACTTTGGGCGCGCCGCGCCATGGACAAGAACTGGCATTTGTGACCAGCAACAGCGTGGTGAGCTTGGATTCGATCGACGATCTGCTGGCATCTGGGGATGCTCAAGGCTTGGGCGTGGCGTTGCAGGAGTTATCTGTGGACGGGGTTTTAAAACGGAGGTTCGACAATGCGGCCCCTGAACCTGGCAAGAATTTCGTCTCTACCTATACCTTAGCGGGAGAGCCGGATGGGTTCCATAGTCTGGGTTATGCGGCACAGGATAGCGTCGGCAATAGGGAACAGATCAAAGTTGCTACGGTAGCCGTGGATAATACAGCGCCGCAGGCCAATGTCAGTTTAGTTGGTTCGCAGTTTAGAGACGTTTCCGGTTTGCCGGAGGTTATCGGCGGACCGTTATTTATTGCAAGCAATACGCTGGTGGCATTGTCTGCCATTGACCCTTTGGTCAATGGGGTGGCTTCTGGGCTACAAGGAATTATCTTTGGCGTTGACGGTTCCGCTTTAGCGCCTTATAGTCAGGCCGTCGCCTTGGTTGAAGGGCA
>JBBTGF010000294.1:0-11055 GCA_038041525.1 Elusimicrobiota bacterium
CAAGGCGATGACAGGGTGTGGTCGGCACAGGCGTCTATCGAGGTGGCCAGTATCGATACCGATGTGGTGAATAGGGACAAGCATCTGCTTAGTGCTGATTTTTTTGACGCAGAGCGCTGTCCGAAGATCGAGTTCAAAAGCGTCAAGGTCTCCGAGATTCGCGCCAACCGCGCGAAACTCGAAGGCGACCTCACCATGCATTGCGTGACTAAGCCCGTGGCGCTCGAGCTCGAGATTAGCGATGAGATGAAGGATGCCCAGGGCGATATCCGTCGCGCAGCGACCGCTACGGCTACCATCAATCGTAAGGACTTCGGGATGGAGTACAACAAGACTTTAGATGCCGGCGGACTCGTTCTAGGCGACGATGTCATGGTCGTCATTAATATCGAGGGCATCGCGGCGGGATCCGCACCTAAAGCCGCATCCGAGAAGAAAGCGGGCAAAGCGCCGAAGAAAAAATAAGCGTCCGGGCGTTGTCTTAGCGCGGTTTTTACCCTACACTTAAGGAGTGAAGTCGTTTTATTGCCTTTTACTGTGCTTGCCGTCGTGCGCTTGGGGGGCTCAACCGTTCATCGTGGCCCGGGCGCTTTCTCCCGGGGAGGTTGTCTCGGTCTGGGTGACGGTAGCGGCGGGCGCGCCGCCGCCGCAGGGCACGCTTGATGGTAAGGAACTGTCGTTCTTTCCGTTATCCGAGACGAGGTTCGTCGGTTTGGCCGGTTTCGATCTCGATGACGAGGCCGGCGTACGTCGCGAGTTCGTGGTCGATTATCGCGATCGATATGGAGTTGACCGGCGATGGCGCAAGACGATCGTGCTGGAAGCTAAAAAGTTCCCGGTCAACGAACTCGATGTCGACGCGGCGTACGTGGACTTAAGCGTACGTGATGCGGCCCGCGCCGAGGACGAAGCCAAGTTGCTCGGGGATATCTATTCACGCCATACCCGCAAGAGCTGTATCGACGGCAATTTTGCTCTGCCGGTAAAAACCGCGATCACCGCACGTTTCGGTTCACGACGGGTGTTCAACGGAGTGCCTAAAGCGCCGCACGCGGGTATCGATCTGCGGGCGCGTACGGGCGACCCGGTCTATTCTCCGGCTTGCGGCGAGGTGGTCTTGACCGGCGAGCTTTTTTACACCGGCAAGACCGTGGTCATCGACCATGGGTTCGGGCTCTACAGCATCTTCGGGCATCTTTCTCGTGTCGGCGTCGCCATGGGTCAGACGGTCTCTAAGCGCACCATGTTAGGCAGGGCGGGCGCCACAGGCCGCGCTACGGGGCCGCACGTGCATTGGTCTGTCAAATATCAACAAGCGCGGGTCGACCCGGAGTCGTTGCTCGCCATCGATCTAGGGATGGGGTCACAGGACAATGGATATTCTGGTCGTTGACGATGAAGCCAGTAGCCGCACGCTTTTGGCGATGATGCTCGGCAGCTTGGGCTGCACTGTGGCCGAAGCCGCTAATGGCAAAGAGGCTATCGAGGCTGTCAGGTCAAGCGCGCCTGACCTGGTCTTGATAGACCAGATCATGCCGGAGATGTTCGGTTATGACGCGATGTTGGCTATCCGTGACCTAGAGGGATTCGACCACCTGCCGTTCGTGATGATCACGACGAGTTACGATGTTCAGGAGCGCCAGGATAAGGATGAGCTCAAGTGCTGCGCGTTCATTCCGAAGCCGTTTAGTCGGGAGCAGTTGTTTTCTGCTATCCGGGTGGCGACAGGCAGGAAGTTCCCGCCTAATCCTCCGACTCCAGCTTGAAGCGCGGCGTTAAGACCGGTTGTTTCATGAACGTCCAGTAATCGAGCCTTTTGAGTTTTGCATCGAGCAGCAAGAAGGCGGTGAAAAGGGACAGCAGGTTGGCCGCCGCGTAACCGAAACCGTAGGCGGGCAGACCGATCCTGATGCTGATGAGCGCGCCACCGGCTTGACTCAAACAGAATACGGCGCTGGCGATCAGCGCTTCCGTTTGCAGGTCAAAATAAAAAAGGGCCGTTTGCGCGGTGATGAAAGCCATCAGCAGGAACGCACCGAGGATGCCGATACGCAGTATCCCTGATTGCGCCGGGTCGAGACCCACGAGTTGCGCCAGCGGGTAAAGGAAGATGATGACAAAACCGCTGATGAACCCTTGGAAGAGCACGAATTTCTGGAATTGCGCCGTCAATTCCGTGGTCATGGCTTCTTGCTTCTCGCGGATGACCCCTAAAGTCGCGTGCCCTCTGATGCATCCGTAGTAGTCTTGATAGCGCGCGGCGAAGCAGGTCTCCATCTGCATCATGAAGAAGGCCGCCGAAGGCACGATGGTCAGATATGCCAGGAACATGGGCATGTCATAGTTCGGACATTCATAGAGGCGCGGGGCGACCCATTCTCCCGTATCCGCGAGCCAGAAGACGATCTTGTCGATCCAGATGCCCGTGTAATAGAAGAAGCTGATGAAGATGAGCCGCGGGTATTTCCGGAAATAGGTGTATAGCCCTAGGTCGATACCGCCGTAGCAGCCGAATTCGGCCAAGGTCCTGACCGTCAGGATGCCGAAGGTCGCCGCTTGGCCGATCGCTAAGCCGATCAAGTAGCCGTCGAACCCGAACGCTTGTCCTGCCCAGAGCGCTAAGACGATGCCGGTGACAGCGCCGATGACGAAGGCCGCGGTTATCCAAAAGTAGTCTTTGGCGGCTGAAAGCGGCACCATGGCGAGCCAGATGCCGGAGATGAACAGGTAGAGAGACAAGCATGCCCATTCTCCGGTAGCGGAAAGCCCGATGCCGGAGATGAACCACAGGCATAAGGCCGCCTGCAGCGCCAGCGCCGGCAACAACGCGCTGATGTAGGCTAAGAAGAAGACGTCGCTGCGGCGGGCAAAATGGCGGTCAGCCAGATAGCGTGTCAGTATGTAGAGGATAGGGGAGACGCCGATCATGGAGAACGCGAAGGCGTACATGACTAGGCCCATGAAGAGCTCGCCATCTTGCGGGTTCAAGGTCCTGGCTAGCGCCGTGTGGATCGCGATGAGACTTGCCATCACGACGAGCATCGGACCCGTGGTGATGACCGAGGAGTAGGCATAGGCCTTGATTAGGTCCGTATAGGACTCACCCGCCATCAATTTCTGGAGTCTAAAACCGATACCGGCCATCGTGTCTCCTATAGGTTCTGTTCATAGATGTTGAGATAGCGGCTCAAGAGGTCATCATGATTGTAGTAGAGCGCTACGCGTTGTTTGCCCGAGCGCGCCATCGCTCGATAGGTAGCGGGTTCGCTTAAGACTTTTTTGATGGCTGCCGCTGTCTTCGAGGGGTTGACCACATCGGTGACGATACCGCTGGGCCCTAGAGCCCGGTCCGCCGTGTCACGGCCTTCGAGCATCTCGCGGCAGGCCCCGACGTCGGTGGCGATGACGGGGATGCCTGCGGCATTGGATTCCAGGATGACCAAGGGCTGCGCTTCCGAGACGCTGGTGAGTACGACGACATCGAGCCGCGCGTACCAGTAGGAAGTCTCGGCCGGACCGGTGAAGGTCAGTGCGTCCTGGAGTTTGAGTGATTCGACGAGAGTCCGGCATTCAAGGAAGTATTCTTCCTCTTCCGTCGTCGGCCCGATGATGAAGAATCTGGCGTGCGCGAGGGCGTCGGCGACTTCCCTGGCCGCGTAGATGAAGGTCTTGACGTCTTTGATGTTGACGACCCGGCCGATGAAACCGATGTGCGGGGCGGCTTGGCGCTCTTTGAGCATGTCGGCGTAGGGTTTTAGATCGATACCGTTGGGTATGATGGTGATCTTGCGCGCGTCAGCGCCCTCGCTGATCTCACGCAAGCGGTTGCCTTCGTAGAGCGTGAAGATACGGTCGGCGTTCTCATAGGCGATGTGGCTTAAAGTCTTGAACATGGATATCCAGAATTTCTTCAAGAAGGGGAGCTGATGGCGGATGCGCAAGTCCTTATCCTCGCCTTCGTATATCCAGGAGGCTTGCGCGATCTCAAGCATGCGCTCATAGGTGTAGATGCCGTGCTCGGTGATGAGATATTTGCCGCCCATTAGCGTCTTGCCCATGGCGCCGAGGAGTCCCGCGTAGCCGGTCGACAGCGAGTGGTAGATCTTGGCTTTAGGCAGGCTGGTCTGCACGACCTCTAAGAGCGGCAGATGCACGCCACGCCAAGTCCAGAAGAAGTCGGTGAACGACATGTCGCTGGCGTAACGCTGATAAAACGAGGTCAGCGCGTCCCAGACCTGTAGTGAACCGAGGAAGTCGCTGGAGTCGATACTGCGGGTCTCTGCAGCGAACAGCGACACGGCTTTGGCGAAGAGTGAATGGTCTCCGGTGAGCGCTTTCTCATAGAACTGCTGCAGACAGGCGAAGTCATCATCGGTAAAACCGCGGGTCTTGACTCGGGTAAGGTCATATTCATGCAGGCAGACTTCTTTGAGATAGATGACGTGTGCGGGAACCTCGTATTTCGGCTTGCGGGTGGGGTCTGAATTCGGCGTGATGCAGACGATACCGAAGCGCAGATGTCTCATGGACGTGATGAGTTGATGTATCCATGAGGATACGCCGCCGGAGACGAATGGATAGGTCCCTTCAAGCAGCAGGCAGACGTCAAGCACCGGCGAGGATCCCCTTTAATTCGTCGGTGGCCGCATGCTTGAGCCGTTGGTCTGCCTCGTGGCAGGTGACCTTGCAAAGCACGCCGATGGCCGGGTCGCCTGCTATGGGGCGCATGAGTCCAAGTAGCGCTAGCTTTGGACTCTCCGGTGCCCAGAACCAGCGCTGCAGCGTCGAGATGGTATCGGGTTGAGGCGCTATCGTTTGTGAGCGCAGGATCGCCGTGAGCGGTTGCAGCATAGACCAAGCGTGTCGCACAGGCCGGATCATATCCAGGATCATCGTCCATGTCAGGGAGCGGCTTTTTGCCAGAGTCATCGCCAGCAGGGCGAGCGTCTCGCCGTCGCAGACTTCTAGACACGCCATGAATAATCCTTTGGCCGCTGGCGTGGGCCACGGCGCTTGCGCGATGACGTTGGTCAAGTCACCTTTGACAGCGGGGTCCGCCATGCTGATGCTACGGGCTGCCAGTAAAGGGTAGGTCGTGGCGAGCTCCCCGATGCTTTTAGCGGCGAGGTCTTTTGCCGCGGGGTCGGTCTCTTTAAGATAGAGTCTGATGAACGCATCGAGATGGTCGCTACGTTTAAGCATGGCCAAGGCGCGGCAAGCCAAGTAGCGCAGGTTGATGGTGTCTTGCCAGAGCAGGGTGAGCAGCAACGCTTCGACGCGGGCGATCTCGCCAGGAGGTCTTTTCAGGATATCTTTGAGTATCGATTGCTTGAAGATCGCATTGATCGTGGGGTCCTGTAGATAGGCGCCGAGGCGTTCGATGGGATGGGCGCGTAGGATCTTCAAGATCGCTGACATCGCCGCGTATGCCGTGACCCCATGGGCGCGGGCGATAGGGTCGAGCGTCGGTAATGCGGATGCCTCTTGGATCATGCCGAGTGATTCGATGAGCAGGATCTTCTCAACGTCGTCTTTGCAGGCGCTCAAGTTTTTTATCAGCTTGGCTGTCAGTCGCTGGGGGGCTAAGTCGAGGTCGGCCAACAGGCGTACGGCTTCGGCGCCAAGACGTCCGTGGACCTGGTTGGCGAGCGGGAAAAGGCCTTTGATGAGGATATATCTAGGCAGGCTCATCAGTACCGATTCGCTGCGCAGACGTACGAATTTATTCGCATCCGTTACCAGGGCTTGCAGCAGGTCGCTGATGCTTGCCACAGCCGGGAGCTTGCCGATGGTGATGACCGCTTCCTGGCGTACTTTCGCGTCCGGGTCCGTGCGCATGATCTTGCAGAGCTTGGCGAGGTTCCTTGGGTCTGGCCGCAGGCCGAGGCCCCAGATGGCGATCTGGCGTATCTCGGCAGCTGGGTCATCGAGCAATGGGAGGAAATCTTTGCGGCTAAGCAGCCGCGCTTCGTAGTGGGATGCGTAGGCGATGACCGCGGTCTTGCGCACCGCCACGCGCGCGTCGCGGGTCAGCGACGCTAGATGCGTGATGCTGCGTGAGTCGGGTATGCGGCGCAATGCCTGCAATATCTCTACGGTCGTTTCGCTGTCGGCGACTTGCAGCATGCCTAACAATGCAGGCACGGCGGCGAGTATCGCGGCTTGGCCGAGCTGTTTGATGGCAAAGCTCCTGCTCTTGGCGCGTGGCGCTGAAAGCAAAGGCAGTAGTAGCAGGGATTTTTGCTCGTGCTGATTGCGCAAGAATGCGGCCATGGCGGCGCTGGCGACTGTTTCATTGGGGCTATCGATCAAGCTGATGAGCGAGCCGATCGCTTTGGCTTCCGGGATGCCGCTTAGGAACCGTGCCAGTTGCACTTTCAGCGTTGCGTCGGGAGCGTTGCAGATGCGTCCGATCTCTGCCGCTGCGTCAAGCGAAGGGTCTTCGTAGAGCTGGGCCCAAGCGATGTAGCGCACGTCATCGCTTGGCGAGTTGAGCCGCTGGCGGATGTCAGCGAGCCATGTCGTGCTCATGCCGTGGTCCACCAGTCTGGTAACGACCGCCAAGGGTCTTGGGCGCCGGATGACTTATCCGCGGCGCCGGTGGTGGACGCTTGCGGCAGGGCAGCAAGGGTCTTTAAGTCCGCGATCATCGCCGAGAGTGGGCCCACATTGAACCGGGCCTCGATCCTGTGGCGCAGGGCCTCTTGGGCTATGGCGGGGTCCTCGGGGAGTTTGTCGGGGATCCGCTTCAAGACTTCGTTCCAGTCGCCGCGCTGGGCGGTTATCGCTACCGACATATGCCAAGCGCGGGTAGCGTAGGCCGCATTAGCGAGCAGGGTGTCTGACAAGGCGACGGCCTCGCTGTGATAATGATCCGCCAAGACCGCGTCAAGCAGGCCCGAATCCGCGTAGGTCTTATACATCTTGGCTAGCGCCCAGAGCGCGTGATCATCATGGACGTCTTTGCGCATCTGACGTTTAGCGGCGTCAAGTTCTTCGTCGAACTCTTTCTTGATCTTATTGATAGCGGTGATGACATAGAACCGAGTCTCCGCCGAGGTGTCACTGCGATGATCGAGCAGGACTTTGATGGCCTCCGGCGTCTTTAAGCGGGCCAGATTCTCGACCGCGGAGCGCTTGAGGTCGTTGTCGTTGCCCGCGAGGATGTCGGCAAAGGGCATGATATCCGACCCTGCGGTGACGAATTTTAGGCGGTCGTCGATGCGGATTGGCGTGTCGATCCTGGCTTGCGCCGTCAGGAGTTGTGGTTCATCCGTATGCAAAGCAGAAAGGTTGCCGCTGTGTTCATAGAGCCTGCGCGTGGTAGCCGCGCAGATGAACCAGCCGAATACGGGCCAGGGCAGGTTCAAGGTCAGGATGACCGCTCTGTGGCGGCCCGCAGCGGCGGCCAGTAGCAAGCTCGCTGATAGATGCCCGCAGATCCAGTAGGCGATGTCATCGCTGAAATCGACCCGCTGGAAGAATGCAGACCACATCCAGGCGCCATAGAAGATCCCTGTGGTCAGGAACACAAGCGCCGCGCGTATGCTCATGAGACCGTGGTTTTAAGGGAACCTTCGGCAGAGTCGAGCAGTTCTTGATAGCAGGAGGTCTTGGGTGAGAAATCCGCGACCGCGATCTTGAGCGTGGCTATGGTCTTGTCAGCGACAGGGTTCCAATTGGCGTCGATAGTCTTGGCGATCTGTGCGGTCTGGTTCTGGCTCGCCGTGGATAATAACACGGCAAAGGGGATATCGGGCTTCGGGTAACGCGCGACGATGTCGATATCGCGGACGCTGTTTTTGAGGATACCCGCTAATGCCATCAACGTGCGTTGCTGGCGTTGCTTGTCGGCGCTGCCGAGTCCTGCAAGTTTGATCAGGCATACACCTAAAGGCAGATAGTAGGTCTTTGAGCGCAGGAATTCCTGGGCCAGCCGTGATTCGTAGTAGGCATATGAATAGACCTGGAATTCGGGATCGAGGACTTCTTGGTCGCGCAATTGGATGATATAGAGAGCCCTTTCGATAGAGCGGGAACCCCATTCGAGCAAGAAATCGAGGGTATTGACCATGGCGCTGTTGAATTGCGCGAACGGTATGCTATGGATCGCCAGGACCGCCACGATCTCGCCTGTTGGGCCGCGTTTCAGCGGGCCGGCGACGATGCAATCGAGCATCGGTAGCGCTGCGGCCGCGGCGTCTTTGACGAAATCCCTTAAGCTGACGATCTTGCCTCTGGCTGCAGCCTGGCCGATGATGCCCTCGTTGTCGCCGAGCAATTCCGGACGTTTGAAGAACGAGCGCATGCCTAGTGACTTATGCAGGCGCCAGCCGGCGGGGTCTTTGATGTAGATGGCGAGTTCTTGGGCATTCAAGGTCTTGGCCGCCAGTTGCAGGATCGCCTGATAGATCTCACTTAAGTCCGAGGAGTCGAGGCGTTTGGCGCCTTCGTAGAGGGTCACCAAAGTAGTCATGCGTCCGGAGATTTTCTTCTCGAGTTCCTTGTTGATGTCCTGGACCGCGCGCATCCTTTCGTTGTGCAGCGTGCGGGCCTTCTCTAAGTCCGTCTGCTGTCGCCGCAGATGACTGATGCGGGTGCGGTAGCCTTGCGCGGCACGGCCGATCGCGGCGGCGATGATGATAAAAAGGCTCGGCAGCGCATAGAACGAGAGGTCTTCAAAAAGATAACGTTCGAAGGATAACCATGTGCCTGCGAGATAGAAGGCGGCGGCGATGATACCGCTGATGGCGCCGGGCAGCGTCCCATAACGCAGGCTGAATAGCAGGATGGGCGCCCAGAGCGGGCTTGGCTCTATCCCTACAAAAGCGGGCGCCTCGGGCGTGATGAAGCGGTTGGCGCCGTAGAGCGCTAAGAACAGGGTGGGGATCTCGTAGATGTAGGGGTAGCGTGTGAGCTGCGAGCGGATGTTCACGCCGTGAGCAGGTTGACGATGCGGTCGATCAGGCCGCGCGGCTCGAAAGGTTTGGTCAAGAGTTCGACGTGGTTGTTGAGCAAGACCTTCCTTTCCTCGTCAGAGAGGTTCTTGGCGGTCAGTGCGATGATCGGGATCTTCGCGTATTCGGGCCGGGCGCGCAGGCGCTTGATCAGGTCGATGCCATTGAGATTGGGCATCATGATGTCGGTGACGACCAAGTCGAATCCTGTCGCCGCGGCGAGCGCCGGTTCGGCGCGTGCAGGGTCATTGACGGTCTCGACCGTGAAGTCGTGGAACGATAATAGCGAGCCGGTCAGTTCTGTGAAATCGGGTTCGTCATCGATCAGCAGGATCTTTTTTCCCATGATATCACCACCATTTGACGATGGAGGCTTGTGCATTATGTGAACGACCTAAAAACCCGCCTACAGCCTCTTGTCCGTAATCATAGGATAATTCGATTTCAAAGTAGTCGATATCGAGGTTCATGCGGGTTCTCACCCCCCAAAGACCGGCGGTTTTGGTTCCGGAGCCGGAGTCCCTTGAGTCGACGCCTAAGAATGCTTCCGCGCCGAGCGTCAGGCCCGCCTTGGGTCTACCTGTCGCGGCGATGAAAGTGGAGAGTGCGCGTGAGGTCTTTGGCAGTGGGATGACGTCAAGGAAACCGCCCAGGCCATCGTTGCCACTGACGGCGCCTCTTAATCCTGTTTCTGTCAGCGGCGAGGTGTGGATGCGCACGGAGATCGACGGCTCCAAGGCGTAACCGTCACTCTTAAGACCGTCCGCTAGGTGGTTGCGTGTTTTGCGCGTGTCGAGGTAAGCGGTGATAGGTTCGCCAAGGCGGCCGGATGCGTCGACGAAGAACGTGTCTTGCAAAACGCCTTTGGCCAAGGCTAGGGGCCAATCCAAACGCAGTACGTTGTGGTCGTAGCCGGCATCCAGGGAGAATGCCGTGGTCTTTGCCAAGAAGGCGCTTCTCATCCAGACGGCGTTACGTGCATTACTATTTGCGGCCCCGGCACCTAAGCGGATGGAAGAGACGTGGGTCAGGCCATATGCCGCTGATGCTTGGGCATGCCTGACGCGTCCATCCAGGATCGATCGATAAGAACCGGTGCGCGCATCCACTGTGAGTTGTAGGCGGCTCATCGGATGGCCGCTATAGAAGACACCGGTGCGCAGCAGCCGGTCACGGTCGATTTTTTGCAGGGTGACGATAGGACCTATCCTATTGCGATAGAGGCTCACTGTATCTTCGATGCGTTGTTTTGTCGCAGGGTCATCGGGGCGTTGCGTGACTTGTTCGCGCAGCAGGCGTAAGGCCTTGTGCCGGTCGTCATCATAGATCGCGATATCGATCGCGTAACCGCGCAGTCGTGGCGATTCTTGCGCAGTCGTGGCGCTCACGGCAGCCAGGTCCTTGCGCAAAAGGTCGTAGCGGCCATGTTCGAGTTCCAAGTCGAGCCTGTCGAAGATCAAATCGTGCGCTGTGGGATCTTTTTTCTCGGCTTGCGCATAGGCAGAGCGCGCCGCGGTATCGAACCTGATGCGCCCTCGGGATTTGAGTAGCATGCGCCCGGTCGCCCGGTCGTCTGTTGCGTCGGTTGACAGCGTTACGATGGCTCTGCGCGCCGCTGTCACAGAGAGCGCTGTGGCGCCTGTCGCTTGGGCAGATTCACTCAACCAAAACCATGATTCGCCATCGTCAGGCCGGCGCTGTGCCGCATCCGTGAGCATAGTGAGCGCTTCGTGAGGGCGGCCGATGGCGAGCATCTCCTTGCCTGCTGTCAGCAGCGTGGACCCTGAACCGTCATCGAGATCGGTGAGCTTGCGCAATACGGTTACTGCGGCCGTATCGTCTTTGAGCAGGATGGATACTTGGGCGAGCTTGAGCAGCGCTTCTTTGTCTTTGGGATCGCGTTCAAGCAAAGTTTGCGCGGCGACCCTGGCTTGCAGGTAGCCTTGTGACGCTATGTGCGTGTCGATCAAGGCCAAGGTCAAGGTTCGGTCCGCGGGGAACAATGACTGACAGGTTTGCAGCCAGGTGATGGCATGCGCGGGGCGGCCTGCGTTAAGCAGGCTTTGGCCGATATCAGCGGCGAACCCGATGTCTTTAA
>JBBTGF010000295.1:0-1367 GCA_038041525.1 Elusimicrobiota bacterium
CAGACTGGGACGTGTGATCTTAAGGTCATCACCCAGGAGCAATGCGCGGCCAAGCTCAAGGAGCGCCAAGACGACGAGCAAACCAGGATAGAGCGCGAGAAGGCCTTGGCTAACCTCTCTGGCACAGGTAAGTTCGGTCGCGCTATGTCCATGACCACGCTGCCTATCGGCGCCACCGTGCTTGGCGCCGCAGTCGGGGGTATGACCGGTTTTCTGATTGGCGGTGTCTTCGGTTTGGCCCTGCTCTTAATGGGCGCTCTTTCAACCCCCGGACAATATCATGAGGCCGTGGGCGCTACTTTGGCCCTACCTGTCGCCCTCCCCTGGTCCCTGGTCTCCGGAGTCCTCTCCGGCCTATCGGGCGGCATGATCGACGCCCCCGGCCTGGGGTCCAAAGACTCGAAGCGGGGTTCAAGATTCCTTTACAGTCTGCATAAAGCCGGTCAGACCGCTGGTCATGCCGTCACTTTGGCCGGGGGCGCGGCCTTAGGCTTAAGCGGACTGGGCGTGGCTATCCCTCTTGCCGCACCCATCGCCGCCGCCGTCGGGACCCCCTTGGCCTTAGGCGCCGGAGCCTACAGCCTCACTAGCGCGGGCGTTTCCGTAGGCCGTTCCATCAACCGGTCGAATGATGATAAACAACGCATTCAACATCAACGCCAACAGGCTTTAGAACGTCAGCAAGTCAAAGCGACCCAAGACTTAGAAAAAACCCAAGTAATTCATGCTTTGGAAAGCTTGAAGGATACGCCGTCCAATGAGCGTTGGCATCCGGAGCGGGCCGTTAAAATCGCAATCACAAAGACAGACCGTGATAGGAAGCCCGTACTGGCTAACGCTCGCTTGCTACCTCAAAGCATCCTTCCCATTATCCCAGAAGAAGCCTTACTCGTACAGATGGGCGGCAAGATCGACACTAAGGCTGCCGATGGCTGGCAGCACAGAGGCAAAGTGGTGGTGCGCGTTACGCATCAGCCTGGAGAGGCTCGGGATAAAAATAGTGAGGCCGTATCCGTCGATAAACGTAATCAAGCTACGCGCGTACATGATCATGCAGACTTAGGCGTACCCATAGGAACTCCGGTGAGGAATCCTAAAGGCGGCAAGTTGATCTATGAAAAGCAATACGCAGATAACGAGGATGTGCCGACAGGTTATGGAAAATTTCGCGTCGTGCAATACGAAGATTCGGAACATTATTACTTCGTGCTTTACGCGCACATGTCAAAGCTGAACCGTAGGTACAGTATTGACAAGGCGTCGTTCATTCCTTCCGGAGCCATTTTAGGCTTAAGCGGTGATACCGGGGCTCCTGGCAACCCCCATTTGGATTATGGGCTTTATAAGGTACGGAAAGATAAAACATT
>JBBTGF010000296.1:0-2820 GCA_038041525.1 Elusimicrobiota bacterium
CCACCATCAACAACCCGACCGGATCGATATGCGCGACCGGATTGAGCGTCAATCTGCCCATGACACGGGCGGTATCGTCGCCAAAGCGTTCCGCTACGGCGCCGTGCGCGTATTCGTGCAGGATGATGGAAAAGAACAGTAGCGGTAAAGTCAACAGCAGATCGGCGGCCATCATATCATTCTATTATGCAATGCTCGGTCTTGTCAGTTTGTGCGATCTGGCGCTTGAGGAAAGTGACCGCCGATCGGCGGTCAGTCACTTCGCCGTCTAAGACCGCGACAACGAGCTTGGTTTGCAGGCGACCCCGCGTTGCCGGGTCCTTGGTTAGCAGCTTTAAGTAGGAACCGGTGATGAAGAATGGCGCGCGTGAGCTGAAGCGCTTCCACCATTCGGGACGTACCGCGTAGAGCGCTTGCATCAGGCTTGCCTGCGGCAAGCGCGTCGCCCGCCAGCGCCGCGACACGAGCGCTTCGATGTCCGCGAGTCCAGCGTGGATGCCCTTATCGCCCCAAGGTAAAACGGATAACTTGGCGGATGTGTCAGCAAACGTAGATAGGTAGAGCGCGAAGAGCCGTCCCGTAGCGTCGAGTCGCCGAGTCTTTTGTGCCAGAGCGTCCTGCAGACCGCCGGTCAATGCCGGTAAAAGTTCCGTGAACAGACCGTTCTCATTGAAGACCCGCAGGATATGTATCCATTCATCTTCGGCAAGCGCTAACAGGAATTCGCGGTAACGACGCTGGCGTGACACCGTGACCAGGAAATCCCCCCGCTTGGCTTCATCGAAGCATGCCTGCGTGCGCGCGTCCATCTCAAGACGCAAGCGCGTGGCGAGGCGCAGGCCGCGCAACATGCGAGTCGGATCGTCGCGGAAGCTGTCGTCATGTAAAAGCCGCAGGCAGCGGCGACCCAAGTCCCGACGTCCGGCGAACGGATCGATCCATCTCCCGGCTACGGGTCGACCGACTCCGAACGCGAAAGCGTTGACCGTGAAATCCCGGCGCTTAAGGTCATCGGCGACCAATGCCGCCGCGCTGACTTTTGGCAGGCAGCCCGGCTGCGCATAGGTCTCGTCGCGGGGCCGGGCGCAATCGATGCGTGTGGCATCGCGTGTCTCCCAGGTCATGGTACGGAACGCCGCGTGGTCTTTGAAGCTTTCGTGGGCCGGCGGGAAGATATCCTTGAGCGCGTGGATGACGTGAGCGTAATCGCGGTCCGCCCCTTCGATGAGGAAATCAAGGTCTTTAGTGCGACGGTCGATGTATAGGTCACGCGCGGGTCCACCGACAAGATAGACATGACCTTTCAGTGCGCGGCGCAGTTTCGTGAGCAGCCGTGACCAAGTCGGGGTCATCAGACGAACGGCGGCGGTCTGAATATCCCGGCTTCTTCTTGAGGGATTTGCCGTTCTTTGGCTTTGATGTCCGCGAGCTCGGATTCCATCAGGTTCAAGCGTTCTGCGATCGATCGGATGTCGGCGCCATTTTGCTGCTGCGCCAAAGCGGCGATCATGCCATTTAGCGCATCGAGTTTTACGGATATATCGTTTAATTTCGCTTCCAAGTATTCTTGGCGGATGCTGGTTTGCGCGAGCGCGGCGTCGATATCGGGTTGCGCAGGCATCTTGGCAAGCGGCTGGGGTTCTTCCTGCTGCTGGGCAGCCATGGCAGTCGTTGATGCGCCAGCCTTGGCTTGTCGGGGCCAGCCGAAACTCAAGAACACCAGCGAACGCAGGCTCCAATAGCCTAAAAAGATGCTTAACAGGAGCAAGGCAGCCGATGCCATGAAGATCCCATCGCGCAGTAATGCTCCTATCATATGGCCTAAGTTTAGCTAAAAAAAATCCATCAGCACAACGCGCTCATGACTTGGTTCGACAATAGCCAGCCTTTCGCCGTCATACGCGCGTTGCGCGCGTTACCGGTTAATAGTCGTTGGCGCCGGAAGCGCTGGTAGTCGCCGGCTGGCAGCAGTCGCGCGAGACGGGCACGCGATACGCCCATGTCGAGGCGTAGTCCCATGATCAGACGTCTGCGCTCAAGCTCTGGCGCGTCGCAGAGAGATTCCTCGGCCACGGGGAGCGTCTCTTTCGCGCAGGAGTCAAGATATGCCCTCATCCCGGGGAAGTTGTTCCAGTAGTGGTTCCCGAATTTACCTGCCGCGGCCAAGCCTGCTGCCAGATAGTCCTGGCTCTGCCAGTAAAGCAGGTTATGCTTGCAGCGCTTCTTAGGCTTGCAGAAGTTCGCTATCTCGTAATGCCGATAGCCCGCGCCGGTGAGGCGCTTGCCGGCTGATATCATCAGGTCAGCTTGCGTATCGGGATCAGTCCGGGACCCCTGCTGCGTCATCGGCGTGCCCTGCTCAAGGCTCAATGGATAGACACTGATATGCTCCGGTGCCATAGTCAGCACGGACCGTAACGAGCGGGTGAAGTCAGTCTTGGATTCCCAGGGCCAGCCGGCAATCAGGTCGATGTTGATGTTGTGCAAGCCTGCTGACCTGGCTAGCGCACAGGCCTTGCGAAAACCATCGCTGTCATAGCCTCTTTGGATCTTAAGTAGGGTGGTGTCCACCAAGCTCTCTGCTCCCATGCTGATGCGGTTAAATCCCATAGAGCGCCAAGCATGTGCCCGTTCGCTGCCTGCTGCATCCAATAGCGTCGCGGGGTGCGCTTCCAATGTCCATTCTGCGTCTTGCGCAATGCTAAAAACTTTGTTGATGAGTTCGGCAAGGTCTGCGAGTCGGCTGGCTTTGAGTATGCTGGGGGGGCCGCCGCCGAAATAGATGCTGGTGAGTTTTGCCGGGGCAAATTCGCATGCTTG
>JBBTGF010000297.1:0-6104 GCA_038041525.1 Elusimicrobiota bacterium
ACCGTCACGGTGAGCGGCCTCTGGCCCGTAGAATCTGTGATTGACGGCGAAGACTTTGACGGTTTCCGCGTGCATACGGATATCGCCGCTGTAAGGCTGATGGGTCACGATATCATGAGCGTAGACGTTCCATTGGGTCCGCTCCCCGGGTTTTGGATGCCCTGGAAACCCGGTTATCTGGAATTCCCACCTACCCACGCGCTCGACGAGTTTGACATACGGCATCTGCGGATAGTTCTCATCGTAGGTGTAATGCGGGATGCCAAGGATATGATGCGCGTAGAGCGGGGCATGCATAAGACAAAGAGCCGCCACCGCCAACCCTTTGAGGTTCATCAACGCACCCCCTCAAGGATGGGTTTGTCATCGATAGCGATCTTGAACTTCAAAGCGCCCGTGGGGCACACGTCCACGCAAACGCCGCAGCTGTCACACTGCGATCCCGTCTTATCCGACATGGGCGCAAGCGCCATAGGGCAAGCCTGGTCACAGATATCGCATTCGACGCAATCTTTGGCGATCCTTTTGATGCGCAGTATCCTCATGCGCCCCAACAAGCTATAGAGCGCGCCGCCAGGACAAAAACTACGGCACCACGCCTCCGGCGACAGCAGGGCTTGCACGCCGATCAATGCGGCGATAAAAAAAATGGCGCCGGTCAAACGCGGCATCATCCAGCCCGGACGGACGTTCTCGGCGCGATCGAAAAGACTCATGATAAAACCGTTGGCCTCGCGGCTCAAGACCGCGGGCGGATAGACATAACCCAATAACGGCAATCCCGCGACCAGCGTGAACAGTAAACCCGCCGCCAAGACGATAAAGCGGTTACCGCGCCAAAACGGTATGGCGATGGGTTTAAGTTCAAGGAAGACGATCAGCGCGCGCAAGCGGGCCGCAAACCAGTTGATGACGCCCATCGGGCAGACCCAACCACAATAGACCCTCCCCAGCAATAGAGTGGCCAGCAACGGCAAGGACAACCCGATCAGCAAGACCATCTCCAACGACCTGGAGGCCAGCATGCTTTCGGCTGCCGCTAACATGTCGACTAAAGACACACCGGCTATCTTTGAGGACCAAGCTGAACCCAAAAAATTAGCGGTACGCGCAAGGATCGCTTTACGCGGCCTGCGCCCGACGACGCCACCTTCCTCCCTGGTAAGACCGATGCTCATGAACACATCTGTAACGGCCAAGAGCCGCCCCTGTGTGTACCCCTTCCAGGATTCGACCGCTTTGTCGATCTGCCGGGCGTTGACATAGTAAGCGTAACGAGCGATGAGCGGGAACACGAACATCATCGAGAACACACTCACCTGCAACGCGCGCCGCCAAGGCCAGATCCTCATACGGGTACCACCTCGATAGCCTGCGGGTAGCGTATGCAGACGCGCTCACAGAGGCCGCAACCCACGCAGAGCTCGGGGTCGACGATCGGGGTCTCGAAGTGTCCCGCGCGCAAGGCGCGGCCCTCGAACGGACAAGCGCGCACGCAAACCCCGCAAGAACTTCCCGTGAAGGAGTAGCAGATGTCTTTATTGACACGGGCACGGCCCATCGCGACATGCTTTTGGATCGATTCAGGCGTCTTGGCGACCAAGGTCAGCGCTCCGGTCGGACAGACCTCGGTGCAACGCAAGGAATCACCCGCCGAAC
The DNA here is from genome assembly GCA_038041525.1 of Elusimicrobiota bacterium. Classification (GTDB taxonomy): domain Bacteria; phylum Elusimicrobiota; class Elusimicrobia; order JACQPE01; family JACQPE01; genus JBBTGF01. The sequence continues at coordinate 1,660 of JBBTGF010000297.1, forward strand.
TCTGACACAGCGTGCACGCTTTCTGTCGCGGCCTGATGAACGGCGTCCCCGCCTGGCCGAAACCCGCCTGCTCATGCCCTTCGAGCCTGGGGTTCATCACGATGATGGCGCGATCAAGACATGCCTCGACACATTTACTGCAACGGATGCATTTGGCGAGGAAATCGTCTTCCTTGAGCGCCCCGGGAGGGCGTATCGGCACGGCCCTGGCCTTGGTAGGACGCAAGAACGCAAACGCGCCACTTAAGACCGCCAGCAACGGCAACAGATTCTTAAGGGCTTCGCGTCGCGTCCAGCGCATAACGACTAGAGTCCGATAGCCTCGCCGCTCAAACGATCTTTTCGATACGCGCCGCTAGCTTCTTGTAGTCAGCCTGGCCCGAGACCGGGTCCCATGCCCTATGACTGACTGCATTGACCAGCCATCGGTTCTTGAACGGGTCAGCGCTGTCAGCGACCGAAAGGTTCCAGGGGCTGAAAGTGTAACCTTCAGGGACTTCACAACGCGCGGGTTTCACCATAGAATCGGTCCCCACCGAGACCCGCGCCTCATAACTGCCGCGCCGTGTGACGATGCGCACGCGCTCGCCGTCCTCAAGCCCATAACGGGCCGCGTCGTTCTTGTTGACCTCGATATATTGCTCCGGCACCAGACGCAGGGTCGTGGCGCCCCGAATAGTCTTAGCGGTATGGAAATGCTCATAGACGATCCCTAGGCCGAGCCAAAAAGGATACCTGTCTTCCTTTTTAGCATCCTCGAGTGTCTTGCCGGTGTCATCGTAGAAATCAAGGTCCGGCAACTCGGGCACCAGCGCATTGTCACGCGCATGCGTCAAAAGCGCCATGTTATCGACAAGGAACGTCTGCTTTTCAGCCGCAGCCAAGACTTCTTGTGACGTTGCACCCTGTTTTTTGAGCTTACCCACGGATTCACCGATCGCCATGAACTTCGCACTGGTCTCTTTGAGCGTGGTATAGCTCTGCTCGCAGAGCTTGAACTTGGCCTTCCCGTCGGCATGGGCAAAAGCGCCATAGGGCTTACCTTCCCATTTCTCTTGCCCGAGATAACGCCTCGGAGTGCCCCCCTTCTTGGCATTCTCATAAGTCGGCGCCGGCCATTGGACGCCGCGCAAACGCCTGATCTGCTCATAAAGCCCGGTACCATCCCTCTCTTCGACCTCGAGCATGCCGGTCAAATCGGCATCCGACCCCTTGGACGCTTTGACGATATCGCGGAAGACATCCTCGGGATCGTAGAACTTCTGCCCGTATTTATTGACGATGGTCTTCTTGTAAGGAAGGATCTTGTCCATGTCTAGACCCAGCTTCTTACCGATGAGTTTTGCCTTATCGATAGCCAAGTCCATGTCGGGCCTAGCCTCCATGATGACTTTACCCATGTCGTCTTTAGCGACACAGACGCCGTCGACCACGAAGAGCCTGCGCTCGCTCTGGATATAGATACCGCCCGTCCACTCCCCCCAAGTGATCGCCGGAAAGATGAAATCGCCATAAAGCAGATTGGGCGCATGGCGATAGATATCCTGCACCACCACGAACATCTTGGTGAGCGCCGGGCGCACCAAGGTCTCCAGATCCGGCATATGGACATGGGTCGTGTACATCCAGAACATGGCTTTAAGATCGCCTTTCAAAGCCCGCTCCATCATCGGGATGATCATACTGTTGGCATACTGCGCAGTAACGTCAAGCCGACCTTCAGGCAAGCGCCACTTCTGATTGATCCAAGCTCGCCAATCCTTGTTATCGAGACCTTTATTGAACGGCAGTCTGCCCGTGAGTCCGCCCATCAAGCGCTCACTCATAGCATTAGGCTGCCCTGTCTGCGAATGAGAACCGCAGCCGGGTCTACCAAGATTACCCGTCAATAGATGTAAGTTGACGATAGAGATCGTGTTATGTTGACCGTGGAGCATCTGATTGTATCCAATGCCCCAGAACGTGAGTACGCCCCCGCGACCGCGCTCACGACCCTTGATGGACGCCTCTGCCCACAGTTTGGCTATACGCTCGATATCCTCGACCTTCACGCGTCCGCGATCGAGCAGCTTAAGATTCTCGACGACCTGCCGCGGTGAATAACGGGCTTTGACACCCTCGACGTATTCGCGCCAATTGTTGGTGTGCTTATCCAGCCAGGCTTCAGACATCACAGCCTGCGGATACTTAGTCACGATGACATGCGCGATCGCGTTCAAATACGAGATATCGCCGTTCAAGGTCTGGAAATGATAGGACGTGCGCGGGTCGATGTCTTCTAATCCCGTGACCGTATTGGTGCGTCGCGGGTCGCTGACTAAAGTCGAGATGCCCTTACTGCGCTTATGATCTGCCACGCGCCAAAACAGCACGGGGTGCGACTCGCGGGCGTTATGTCCCCAAAAGCTGATGAAATCGGCCTCTTCGATATCATCATAAGACGTCGGCGGCGTATCCGAACCATAAGTGGCGAAATAGCCCGTCGCGGCCGAGGTCATGCACATACGTGCATTAGCTTCGATCGAATTCGACGCGATGACGCCCTTCATGAGCAGGTTCTCGATCCATTGCGCTTCCATAGTCAACTGACCGGAACCGTTCAAGCCCACGCTGTTGCCGCCGAATTTTTTGATGAGCTGCGCGACTTTCTCGGCCGCCATCTCCTCGGCTTCATGCAACGGCACCTTATCGAACACGTCGTCGTCGAAACGCCCTTTGGTCGCCGACACATGCCCGGTCAACGGGTCGCTCATGTCTTTACGCACCAGACAGTATTTAAGACGGTCTTTATAGATCGGCTCATTGGCATTCAAGCCCTTAATACACTGCACGCCCTTGTTGGTCGGATGGTCTTTATCCGGGACCATGCCGACGATGGTATCACCCTGCACTTGGATGACCGTGCCGCAGCCGACCCCGCAATAAGGACACTGGGCAAGGAGTTCTTTTTTCGGGCCATCCGCTTTAAAAGACATCGCCTCCATGGCCTGGGCCGTGGTGACAAGCTCGCCGCCAGGGAACATCTTCGAGGCCATCACGGCGCCCGCGCCGGCCGCCGAAGCCTTCAAAAAATCTCTGCGGTCGACCTGCAGCGTCTCATCCGTTTCTTTTTTATTTTCCATGATGACTCCTTTCCATGAGCTTAACTGATATTGATATGCAACAAACAAGCCAACATGAAGCGCGACCAGCTTGGGATGGAAGATTCGAAGGACTATTCGATACCGAACGAAGTACCGCAAGAACAGGCGGATTTAGCGTTGGGGTTAGTGACGGCAAAACCGGACTGCATCAGAGAAGAAGTGTAATCAAGGATCGAACCTTTCAGATAAAACAGCGCCATGCCATCGACCAAGACTTTCGCCCCGTCTTGGCTGACCAAGAGATCCCCCTGCACTGCTTCTGCCACCAGATCGAACTGATAGCTCATACCGGAGCAGCCGCCCGGGGTCACCTTCATACGTAAAAAACCGTCGGACATGCCTTTAGCTTGCAACATCTGTTTGATCTTGCCTGCTGCGGCGGGACTGACGGTGAGCATGGGACGCCTAAAAAGCCTGCGACTTACCGCAACCGCAGGAACTCTTGACGTTCGGGTTGGCGATCTTGAAACCCGACCCCGAGACATCCTCGGCGAAGTCGATAGTGCTGCCTTTAAGATATCCGGCGCTGGCGGCATCGAGCAACACCGAGAAACCCTCGCAAGTCAGATCGGTATCCCCTTCCTTCTTGTCGTCGAATGCGAAGAAATACTCGTACCCGGCGCAGCCGGAGGGCTTGACCCCGATGCGCAAGGACTTGCCTTTCGCCGTCGGCTCACTCGTCAAGAACTCCTTGATCTTAGCCTGTGCGTTCTGCGTCAATGTGAGCATCGGGATAGTATAGCCGAATAGGCAACAATTTTTGACTTGATTTTTGCGCGAAATGGGGTTAAACAATTAGAGTTACAGACATGATCGAGGAGGGCAGACCATGAAGTTCAAATTATTGCCGGTAGCACTTGTGTCGCTTTGCGCTATCCCCATCGCTGCGGGCTGGCATTTCGGTGAATCTAAAGACTTGAAGATCGACATAGAATATTTCGACTATGCGTATAAGACGCCGGAGGGTGACCCTGTCTATTTCATCAATAGCACCATGCGCTACCGGGTGTTCATCAAGAACGACGGCAATCGCACGTTCAAGAATTTTGAATCCAAAGCCGTCATGCGTTGGGCAGCGGACGCCTCCTGTACGCGCTTCTGGTACGACGGTTCGACGGCTTCCTTCACCAAAGATTCTCTACTGCCGGGAGAACCGGATTCGGGGTTCCGTCCCATGGATATGGGCAAGGGCGGCGGCGCGGCGTTTGGCGACAGCTACTATATCACTCCCGAAATCTGTCCTGGGCAAGCCTACATCGAGATCAGCGGGCATCATGTCAACTCAAGCGGCAAAGATGAAGT
>JBBTGF010000298.1:0-16333 GCA_038041525.1 Elusimicrobiota bacterium
GGTCTACGCGACAACAGGAAATCTTTCAATACCCCCTTCTCGACAAGTACGACCTTGCGTGAAGCGACACCTTCACTGTCGTAAGTATAGTGTCCACTCAATGCCACCCCATTGAAATCAACCAACGATGCGTCCGATTCCACACTTAAAAACGCCGGAATGATCCGCTGGCCGACCTTGTTCCTGAACGTCTGCAACTGTCCGGATTCCCTCTGTCTAAGACCTTCGAGACGATGTCCTAATGCCTCGTGAAAGAACACGCCGGTCGACTCACTGTCAAGCAGCGCAGGACCGGTCTCCGGTTCTCCTAAGGGTGCCTTTTTCAAGGCGGCGACCTCTCCTGCAAGCTCCCGCACCATCGATTTGAGTCCTTCGCCATTAGGCAGTGCGGCAAAATCATTGACTCTCATACTACGGAAGGAGCTCACAGCCAACCCATCGGGTGCCCTGGCTTCGGCCCTGATATGCAGACTGAGTGGCGTGGCATTGGCATCTTGGATACCCTGCATCCCTTCCGAGCTGACAAGGTAGCGCAGGTCGCGATCGAAACTCATGGTGACGAGCGAGAAGTCGACTTCGGGCTCGGAACGGAAAAGTGCTGACGCCTCCTTGCAGAGCGATTCCAGACGCGCTTTATCGACGATCGGCACGACCCGTTGCGTCTGTGTGCGCATCAGGCCATCTTCTCGTGAAAAATCAGGCAACTTATCGACTTGCGCTTCGATGGCAAGTTTGGCTTTCTTGTCAAGATATTTTCTTAATGCATTCTTATACGCCTCATCACTCAAGCTCCAAAAAACCTGCCTGATGGCATCCGGCTGTGCCGCGAGACTGCCTCCTATGGTACTGCGACCCGTCGCAAACCCCTCCCAGGTATTATCCAGGTCGTAACTGCCGACGCGCGCCTCGACGAACGGTACTTGGCTCGATCTCTCATAGACCGCGCTCACCGACCCATGCTGACAATGCAGACTGTACTGCACGACAGTGCTCAACCTATAGAGAAGAAAATAAGGCGGCGCATTGTCATCCAAGCGCAGATTCGCCAATGAGAATTCAAGCTCAGAGCGCATCGCCGCGATGGTATCGTCTGCGTGGATATCGTCAGCTTCGGTCAGCTGCAACGTCAGCACAACAGCCACTGCGCAGGCGAGCCTGCGCGCAATCAGCGCCAATTGTGACAATGCCGGTGCCCGAACACCCGAACGCTTGACCCTGACGGCATAGCGAGTCACTATACGTTTGGCTTCGTGCTTTGACGGATATCTTGACAGTGACGACATCGACTCCTTCCATAGGGAATCGAAATCAGCTCCCGCATTCTTTTGTAAGGCAACTGCTGTTTGCAAGAAAACCAACCGCGCCATCTCTTTGCTCGGCTCTGAAACCGCAAACTCATGGTCATTTTTTCCCAACAAATTCTTGAGGGTGACCACGACCGCCGGGAAGAACTCTCTGTCAATATTGAGCAAGTTTGGCCCTTGAGATGTCGCCATTCTTGTCGAGGAAATAAAGGAATCCGGATTGTTTCTTGACCGGATAATGCTCACTGCGCACACTCACTTTGAGCTTTTCCGGTTTGCGTGTTTTAGTGTCGTCAGCAGCCATCGCCGCGCGCCAAAGATGCCCGTCTTTTCCGATAAAATAAAGATAGCCCGTTTCTCGCTTGATACCCAACTTGACCAATTTTTCTGCCATCAGACTACCCTGCCTCCTTATCCTTCTTAAACAACGGTAATTCTGAAGTGTCCTGCATGATGATACTCTGTTGTAACCAAGTGTCGATGAGCGCTTTAGAAAACCTATATTGCCTGCCGATCCTAGATGCCGGGATTTTCTTAGTCTGTATCAGCGCATAGATCTTCGACTTTCCAATGCCTAAGTACTTTGACAGCTCCTTGATATCCATGACATCCGGAACCTCTCCAGCAGTCGAAAAGCGATCGATTTTTTTTCTTCTTAAGCTCTTACCATCTTCTGCCATAATTTATCATCAACAGGCATAATCTATCAAAATTAATTATTTATATAAACAGAAAACCTCTGGGTACTCCCTTTATTACCCCACTCATCGACCGCGGTGATACGTAACAACGCCTCGTTTAAATTCCGCTTACCGGGGACCAGCCGCTTAGCCTCTTGCTCGATACGTTGCGCGCTGATCACTACCCGATAGGGAGCATGGAACATCGGCCGGCCGAATGAATTCCATGCATTGCCATCGATGGATATCTCCGCTTGCGCTCTGTCAAAATTCTTTGCCATGACTTGGATCTCCCAGGAATAAATACCTTGCTTCTCCTGAAAATCAACCATTTCCACGGTGACATCGGTAACGACATGCTCCGGGATCAATTTAAGAGCGATGCCGGGAGCAAAAAAACTCAAGTTCGACTCGAGCGCTTCAGTAGGATTCGTCGGCGGCGTCCCTTGGATACCGCGGTTGAGCCAAGCTGTGATCTGTCCCCTGACTTCGGTAGCCGCAAGGATAGGTGCGGAACTTGCCTGCACCAGCTCCGGAGTGTTCGACCATATCGAGATATAATTCGGTCCAGCAAGCGCTACCGCGGAGAGCGGGACCTCCGCCCAAAACCATTGCGCCTCGCCGACGCCCCTGACGGCATCTGTCGGGCTCCCTTCTAAAGGAAGGTCTTCGCACGAGGTCAGAAAATATGTGTTATCCGATTTCCATGCCGGTGTCGATGCGAGTCCCATGTAGATATCGCAGGGATTCGGCTCATGCACCCATGGCTTCTTTTCATCGACACTATGGCTTTTCATGCGTCCAAGGCGCGCGCCGATATACGCCCTGACCCATTTTTTCTTCTGCACCGGCGGCTCGAGCTTGGCGATCCACATGGAATTGTATCCGACATACCAATTGCCATCCCAGCCACCACTGGCAAAAAGTTCAAAATCCTTGATCGATTCGGATAATGTCAGATAGACCGGTCCCGTATTCTCCGCAAACACTATCGAGGATGGGAACAACGATAGGATTAGGATGAGTGAACGCAGCAGTCTTGTCATCTGCCCTCCCCGAGCGACACGAGACTTGTGACTTCAGCTACGCTTCAGGCACAGCGAACGATCGTTAATTGTTGATCGACTGCGCCGAAGCCAGCAACTTACACAAACTGTCGAATCCGTCTAAGTCCGCATACCGGATCGACACCCAACCGCTCTTATTTTTGGATGAATGCATGATACGGACTTTTGTCTTAAGGATATCCTGCAATTTTTGTTCGTAATTGGCAATGTCCGGATCTTTCTGCCGGGTACGCGCTCTTCTTTCTATATCGCGCACTGAAAGATGCAGCTGTTCCTCAGCGATCCGCCTGGCAAGCTCGTCACGTTCCTGTTCATTCTCTATAGACAACAGCGCTCTAGCTTGCCCTTCATTAAGATGCCCATTAGCAAGATACTCTTTGATGACATCCGGCAAAGTCAAAAGCCGTAACATGTTAGTGACGCGCGAACGGGATATCCCCACGGTGTCTGCGATCTCCTGATGCGTCAACTGGAATTCTCCGATCATGCGCTCGAGCGCCTGAGCGAATTCCAAAGGATTGAGATCTTGCCTCTGCACATTCTCGATGAGTCCGATGAATGCAGTCTCTTTTTCTCCGAGATTCTTGATGATGGCCGGGATCTTCTCTATGCCGGCTATTTTGGAGGCGCGCAAGCGTCGTTCTCCGGCAATAAGCGTATATTGACCGTCAGTCTTCTGTGAAACCAAGATCGGTTCAAGCACTCCGAATTTTTTTATCGATTCCGCGAACTCATGGAGTTCTGCTTCAGAAAAAGTCTTACGCGCCTGATGTGCCGAAACACCGATCGCGTCGACCCGTATCTCCTTCAACAAACTGGCCGCAACATGCTGCTGCCCCTCGGTCAGGATGGCTTTCATCGGCAGCAGTGCGTTCAACCCTCTCCCTAGACGTGAATTCATCATTCCTCCTAATTCGATATCCTGACCAAAAATTCCTTGCCCATCTCCATATATGCCTGAGTTCCAGGCGATTTCGGTGCGTAGATATGTATTGGTAATGAAAAACTCGGGGATTCCGCCAGCCTAACATTGCGGGGTACCGTAGTATCCCAAACCAGCTCCCCGAAGAACGATCTGACCTCGCGGAGTATTTGTTGGGTCAATTGTAGCCGTGGATCGAACATGTTGAAAACAATGCCAAGGATGGCAAGCTTAGGATTCTTCGTCTCTTGCACTCTTCTGATGGTATGCACAAGCATCGAGAGACCTTCGAGCGCATAATATTCCGGCGTCATCGGTATCAAGACATAGTCAGCTGCGCACAGCGCATTGATCGTCAATAATCCCAAAGATGGCGGGCAGTCGATAAGCACATACCGATAAGACGAGCTTGCCTCTTTAACCGCTTCAGCTAATCTTGACTCTCGGCGTTCAAGGTCCTTGAGCAATAATTCAATGCCGACAAGATTCCCTGATGATGGAATGATATCCAGGAACTCCACTTTCGTCGGCACGATCGATGATTTAACGACCGTCGGTTCCAGGAGCATATCTGAAATATCATAGGTAGTACCGCCGGAAAGAGCTGCCTGCGGATCATATTTTATATTCATTTCCGAATCGATATTAATGATCTCATTTTGAAAAAGATCCCTATTGCTCTCCTGCTGAACCGAGTTCCTATTCACAATCCCACTGGTAAGATTCGATTGCGCATCCAGGTCGAGCACCAACGTCTCCTGCGCAAGATATGCGAGAGAAACTCCCAGGTTCAGCGTGGTCGTAGTTTTTCCCACACCACCCTTTTGATTGACGATCGCAACGACTTTAGTGTTCATCGTGAAACAATGTTATCTTATACTCAATCCAAAAAGCAAACCAAAGACGAAACCACCGAGATGCGCCCACCACGCGACGCCCCCTGCAACAACGCCGCTTGTCTGCGAAAGATATGCTAATAAAAATTGAAAGAAAAACCAAAACAGCAAGAACGCGATCGCCGGTATCTTAACGAACCACCCGAATAATCCTATAGGTACCCAGGTAAGGATCTTGGCTCCAGGGAACATCGCGGCATAGAATCCAAGGACGCCGGCAACGCTTCCCGATGCGCCAACCAAAGGTATCGAATGTGCCGGCACCGCGACTGCTTGTACCATGCAAGAGATCATTCCTGAAAATAGATAAAAGAACAAGAATCTACCCATTCCAAGTTTTGACTCTACATGTGGCGCGAACACGAAGAGATACCACATGTTCCCAAGGATATGTCCGACCCCGCCATGAATGAACTGATAGGTTATAAATGTATAGCTATTCCCGACCGGGTTTTCCGCAAGCTTACTGCCAAGAAATGCGTATTTATCAATAAATGCCATTATCACCGACTCTCCCTGCCATAGTAAATATAAAAATACTGCGATATTTGCCAGAATAATGAAATTACGCATCACGGGATAGCGTCTTGGCACTCTCGAATCCTTTATCGGTATCAATATCCCCCCAAATGATGTTCAACGTGAAACATACTAATTCCTTGACATCCTACTCTTTTCAATGAACACCCAAAGGATTTGTACGTCTGTCGGTGTGACCCCGGGTATACGCTTCGCCTGACCCAAGGTTACAGGCCTGACTTTCTCAAGCTTTTGCCTACTCTCTGTCAATAGTCCAGGAACGGATGGATATTTAAAATCTGATGGAATTTTTACATGCTCGGCCTTCCTCATCCTCTCTATGTCCCTGGTTTCCCGATTGATATACCCCTTGTATTTTGTGTTGATCTCGATCGATTGCTCTATTTTTCCCCTGCTCCATGGCCCGATATCGCCATCAGGGACACGCTCTGAAGCAATACAGTCTCGATATGCTTCAAAAAGCTTGAATATATTGTCTGGTATAAGCCCAAAACGATGGCCATATGGTAACAGCCTTATATCAGTGCTATTCCACCTCAAATGTATCCTATATTCTGCCCTTGACGTAAACATCCTGTAAGGCTCATCAGTCCCCTTGGTCACCAGGTCGTCAATAAGTACCCCAAGATAGGCCTCATCCCTTCCTAATATGAATGGCTCCCTCTCTAAATAACTCAATGCAGCATTCACACCGGCAACAAACCCCTGTCCAGCCGCTTCTTCATATCCAGTAGTCCCATTGATTTGGCCGGCAAAATATAGATTGTCGTGCATTTTCGTCTGCAATGTGTGCATCAACTGTGTTGGCTGGCATAAATCATACTCAACCGCGTACCCAGGTCTTACAATCTCGGAATTCTCTAACCCAGGTATGGTTTTGACAATCTTATATTGCACGTCCTCGGGAAGGCTCGTAAACAACCCATTAACATAGTATTCCTTGGTCATATAGCCCTCTGGCTCTAAAAAAACTTGATGCTTATGCTTATCTGGGAACTTTACCACCTTGTCTTCAATGGATGGACAGTACCTTGGACCTATAGATTTGATTTTCCCTGAATATAATGGAGATTTATCAAGATTCCCCCTGATCACCTCGTGCGTATTATCGTTAGTCCAAGTCAACCAGCAGGGTAATTGTTGAAAACTTGTTGATTGTGGATACTTTGACCAGCCATTTTCATCAAAAAATAGTCTATCCGTCCTTTCATGGTCTTTTTTTTGATGTTTCACGTTGAACATCGATCTATATGAAAAACATGTTGGTTCGATATCCCCAGGCTGCTCATCCAAATGTGAAAAGTCTATCGATCTTGAATTAATCCGCATCGGAGTACCTGTCTTGTACCTGTCGAGCTTAAAGCCAATATCCGCTAAAGCATTTGAGAATGTCGACGACTGGCACCCCGCCCGGCCAGCAGGAAAAGCGCTAAGTCCATAGTGCGTCATACCATTCAAAAAAGTGCCTGTTGTCAAAATGAATTTCTTAGCCCTATACGTAATTCCACGTTTTGTTAAAATAGCGTATATTCTGCCATTATTTACCAAAATTTCCTTTGCCTCATCCTGAACCAAGTCAAGATACTGGGTATCCTCTACTACCCATTTCATGGTCAATTGATATAGCTTTTTGTCACACTGGGCACGGGGGGACCATACGGCTGAACCCTTGCCCGTGTTCAACAACCTGAACTGCAAACCTGTCCTATCAGTGTTTCTTGCCATTTCACCGCCCATGGCATCGATCTCCATGACCAACTGGCCCTTCCCTAAGCCTCCTATCGAGGGATTGCAGGACATTTGGCCTATAGTGTCGAGGTTTTGCGTCATCAGCAAGGTAGGCACGCCCATACGCGCGCTGGCCAGCGCCGCCTCACAACCGGCATGACCGGCTCCAATGACCAACACTGCGTATTCCTTGAGAAAAACGCTGCTCATGGGGGGGTTAAACGATATTGCGCGCACGCCAATGCGGCAATGATAGTCTTGGCGTCCCTGATGCGACCTGTCGTGATATCCCTAAGGACCTTGGCAAAACTTATCGTGTGCACCTCGATGAATTCGTCTTCATCCGTATCCATGGCGCCGGATTTCTTGAGGTCCCAAGCCAAATACACATGCATCCGCTCATCGAGCAACGCAGGAGACGGCCAAAAAGAGACGATCTTACGGATCTTACCCGAATACCCGGTCTCCTCGAGCAATTCCCGCTTAGCGCACATCAACGGATCCTCGTGACCGTCGATCTTACCGGCGGGGAATTCCCATATGGCCTGCTTGATCGCGTAGCGGTATTGCTTAAGGATGATGACGTTCTTGGCGTCTAAAAAGGGGATGACGCATACCGCTCCCGGATGGCGGAAATAATCCCGCGCCGAGCGCCGTCCATTAGGGAGCTCGATGTCGTCATGGTAGAAATCGACGACCGCGCCTCTATGCAGACAGCGTTCGACGATGGTTTTCTCCAAGAGATCGCGTAACATGCGTGGCTACTCTTCGCCGAAGATACGCTTCAAAAGCGCCTTGCCCGAGAGCGGCTTTCTGTCTTTATACGTCTCATGGACACCATGATAATAATCGATGCCCTGCTCGCCTTCCTTCCAGCAAAGATAGACCTCTTGGCCACCCGCGAGGTGGGGGAAATCGACAAGACAAGGGTCAAAGCCCTTGGGGATGGCGCCGAGCTTCATGACCTCGCGCAACTGCTCATTGATTTGATTGTGCAAGAAATCATTCTGCGACCTAGCCAACAACGCGTCAAGGGCGCTCTCCTCGGAACCGGATTCCAGCTCCTTGGCTTGTTCGCTCTTCTGCGCGGCGCGCTCGAGCAAACCGATGATGCGCCCATAGATGAGCTCGAGCTTAGGGATCAAGGCCTCCGCCTCTTGCAGCGTAAAAAACCTCTGCATACGCATATTATAGCTTTGAGCAAGATCATGTTCTTTGAAAAAAATCGCCCATTTGGTTTAATATGGATTCTCACAAAAAAGTCCATGTCAAAATCAGAGTTCGTACATCTTCACGCCCATTCGGATTACTCACTGCTCGACGGCTGTGCGCGCTTCTCCAACGACAAGGGGGAACCCACGCCCAACATGCAACGCATGGCCACGCTCGGGTTCAAGCACCAGGCGCTGACCGATCACGGCAACCTTTTCGGCGCCATCGAGTTCTATGAATGCTGTCAGCGCGTCGGCATCACGCCGATCATCGGCTGCGAGCTCTATGTCGCCAGCGGTTCGCGCTTCGACAGAAAATCAAGCAGCAAGGACGAGGAGAACCCGCAGAAAGCGAGCATCAACCACTTGACGGTGGTCGCGCGCGACAATGAAGGCTACCAGAACCTCATCGAACTCACGACGCGCGCGTCCCTGGAAGGTTTCTATTACAAACCACGTGTCGACAAAGAGCTCCTCGCGCAATATTCCAAAGGGCTGACGGCGCTCTCGGGGTGCCTGAAAGGAGAGACCGCGCAAGCATTACTCAAGGACAACGAAGAACTGGCTTTGTCGCGCATCGATAAACTCCGCGATATCTTTGGGAAAGAAAACTTCTACCTCGAGATCATGGACCATGGCCTGGAATCGCAGAAGAAAGTCAATACCGCGCTCATCGCCATCGCCGGTAAGACCGGCATCCCCTTGGTCGCCACCAACGACTGCCACTATTTCACCAAAGAAGACGCCGTGGCGCACGACGCGCACCTATGCATCGGCACCGGCAAGAAGATCGACGATGTCAACCGCATGCGCTACGCCACGCAGGAGTTCTACTACAAATCGCCCGAAGAGATGTCGCAACTCTTCAGCCTCTACCCGGAAGCGATCAAGAACACGCTCAAGATCGCCGCCTCCACCGACGTCAAGATCTCTTTCGGCGAACTGCACTTGCCGGAATATCAAGTCCCCGCAGGCTATAGCCAAGAAAGCTACCTGCTTGAACTCTGCAAAGCGGGCCTGGCTAAACGGTTCCCATCAGGCGCCCCGGCGATCTACCAAGAACGTCTCGAATACGAGATGGGCGTCATCAAAAAACTCGGATTCCCCGGATACTTCCTCATCGTTTGGGACTTCATCAACTACGCGCGCAAGAACAATGTCCCCGTCGGTCCGGGCCGCGGCAGCGGCGCTGGCTCGATCATCAGCTACTTGCTTAACATCACCAGTGTCGACCCGATAAAATTCGGCCTACTCTTCGAGCGTTTCCTTAATCCGGACAGAAGGACGATGCCCGATCTTGACATCGATTTTTCCGATGCGGGCCGCGACATGGTCATCACTTATGTACGCGAAAAATACGGCTTCAGCAACGTAGCGCAGATCATCACCTTTGGGACCATGCAGAGCCGCCTGGCGGTGCGCGACGTCGGCCGCGTACTCGACATCCCATTACCTGAAGTCGACCGTATCGCCAAAGCCATCCCAGCAGGCATGACTATCGACCAAGCTCTCTCACAGAATCAAGAATTCAAACAACTCTACGATACCAGCGAGACCGGCAAACGTATCATCGCCATCGCCCAACGGCTCGAAGGCGCGCGCCGCCACACCGGCGTACACGCCGCGGGTACCGTCATCACCAAAGAACCCGTGACCCGCTATACGCCCATGTATAGGAATTCCACCAGCGGCGTCACCACCACCGGCTATAATGACGAATCCCTCATTAAGCTTGGGCTGCTGAAAGTCGACTTCCTTGGCCTACGCACCCTGACCGTGATCGCAGAAACCATCCGCTTGATCGAATCGACCATGGGCCGCAAGATCGACATCAACGATATCCCGTTCGACGACAAAAAGACCTACGAACTCTTAGCGCGCGCCCAGGCGGGGGGGGTATTCCAGCTCGAAAGCCGCGGCATGCGCGACCTGTTGGTCAAGCTCAAACCCTCGAAACTCTCCGACATCATCGCGCTGATCGCGTTGTTTCGTCCCGGACCCATGCAATGGATCAATGATTTCGTCGCCAGAAAATTCGACCCGGCGCTGATAAAATACGGGCATCCGCTACTCGAACCGATCCTCAAAGAGACCTATGGCATCACCGTCTACCAAGAACAGGTCATGGAGATATCCAAGCAACTGGCCGGTTTCTCGGGTGGACAGGCCGATAAGCTCCGTAAGGCCATGGGAAAGAAAGTCCCGGAAGAACTCGATAAACTCGAGACTCTTTTCGTCGAAGGCGCCGCTACCAAGAACAAGATCGACCCAAAGTTTTCTAGAAAACTCTATGCGGAACTCAAAGCCTTCGGGCATTACGCATTCAATAAATCCCACTCAGCCGCCTACGGTTTCATCGCTTATCAAACGGCGTATCTGAAAGCGAATTTCCTCATCCAATTCATGACTGCGCTGGCCTCAAGTGAGATCGGACGCACTGCGGTGGGGTCCGAGGATAAAGAGAACAAGATCGCCACCTATCTACGCGAAGCGCGTTCCTATGGCATCGGCATCTTGGCGCCCTCGGTCAACCGTTCGGAACCCAGATTCTCCATCGAAGAGAACTCTATCCGCTTCGGACTCGTCGCCATCAAAAACGTCGGCGACAATGCCGCCGAAGCTATCGCCAACGAACGTAAAGCGCGCGGAGCGTTCAACAATATCAAGGAATTCCTCACACGTCTTAAAAGCAACCACCTGAACCGCAAGGTCCTCGAGTCGCTGGCAAAATCAGGGGCATTAGATGAGATCCTGGAAGGCGACAATACTGTCATGCGCCGTTCACGGTTCCTGCGCGACGTCGATTTCTACATCCACACCTACTGGCAAGAAGCGCAAGAGATGCTCTTCGATATGGAGTTCTCCGCCAAACCAACGGCCGATGCCGCAATGCTCGCCACGTCCGATGAGATCCGCCACGGAGAGCGCGAGATGCTCGGTATATATCTAAGCGAGCATCCGCTTACCGAACTGCAAACCATGGCGCAGCGCATGCCTTTAAAAACCATCAGCCAGCTCGCAGGCTCCGGGGAACTGCCGCCAGCTCGCTATGGCTCCTATGGGAGCGGCAGGCCGCCGGGTAGATCCGTCCTTGGGCTCAACGTCAACCTCAAGAAGCAGATCTCCAAAAAGACCGGCAGCGCCTGGGCGCGCATGCAACTTGAAGACCTCTCCGGCGAGATCGACGTCGTCTTGTTCCCCAGGACGTTCGCTAAGACCAAACCGGAAGTGTTCAAACAAGGCGCGGTCATCGTCGTCACCGGACGGTTATCGAGTTCCCTTAAAAACGACTCTGACCCTAACGACTCCCAAGGTATCAAAGAAGAGCTGATCGCCGACGAAGTCATCCTCTGGGAAGAATACCTGGGCAACAGGCTCGAATCGTTATCCTTAGCCATCAACAACATCCCCGAAGCGACGCTTAAGCGCCTGCATGAATCTCTCACTAAAGCCGACGCCGGAGGAACCAAGGTCATGCTCATGGCTACGGGTCCTCACGGCATCGAACTGCCCAAACCCATCAAACTTTCTAAAGAGCTTTGGCGCTCTTTAGATGCCCTTCTTGGCGGAAATAGTATGATGTTGCAGGAAAAAATAAAACACAATGGCGGCTCCTACTGAACCTTCCAACATGACTGTCTTGGTCGTCGACGATGATGCCGACATCAGAGAACTCATCGTCATGGTAGCCAAAAAAGAAGGCTATGCCACCACTTCTGCGACCAATGGAGCAGAGGCGTTACAGAAGATCCGCATGGACCTCCCCGATATCGTCTTACTTGACGTCATGATGCCGGTCCTCGATGGCTATCATACGGCACAAGCGATCACGCGCGATGAGACCATCACTAAGAAACCGCTCATCTATTTCATCACCAGCAGGGACCCCCACAAAGAAGGCAAGATCATGGAATTTTCAGGAGCTTCGGGCGTCATCAGCAAGCCATTCAATATCAACCAGATCAAGAACCTGCTGCATGAAGCCGCCGGAAAACTACACTGCTAAAGGAAGGGGGGCCATAATGACTAGCTCAAGATCATGCATGTTACGGCCTGTTTTTTCAATCCTATTGCTAACCACCTGGGCTTGCGCTGCAAGCGCACAGTCGGACACAGGGCGGCGCATCCAGACCTCGCGTAGCGTCAATCTCGATGAGATGATCGATGTGCCATCGGCGGAAGTGCTCGATTACGGAAGCTTCGCCGTCACCAGCAGGTTCTTTAGTCAAGGCGGCTTGCTGGCTTCGATGTCATTCGGGGTGTTCCGCCGCCTGATGCTCGGACCCAGCATGGAGATCGACAGATACGTCGGCAGCGGCACGACCGACCTGCAACGCCCGGAACTACAGTTCAAATTCAGGTTCTATGACGGCTACCGCTACCTACCGGCAGCCGCGATAGGTTTTGACAGTCAAGGTTACCGCTTTGAAAAAAGCAAGGACGACTATCTCGAACAAGAACGCGGACTTTACCTAGCTTTCACCGAGGAACTCTTCACTTCGGGAATGGAGATAACGGCGGGGGGAAACATCTCGGATTTCGAACATGATTCACTGCATGGCTTCACCGCTCTCTCATGGGTCGCACAAAACACGGTCGGGCTCTTCGCCGAGTACGACAACCTGCGTAGCCTGCGCTGGAACCGCTTGAACGCCGGTCTCAACCTTTTCGTCTCGCCCTTCGTACAGGTCGGCTTCCA
Organism: Elusimicrobiota bacterium; assembly: GCA_038041525.1. GTDB lineage: Bacteria > Elusimicrobiota > Elusimicrobia > JACQPE01 > JACQPE01 > JBBTGF01. The sequence goes on from JBBTGF010000298.1 coordinate 13,048, forward strand.
CGTCAGAGACATCTTGGGTGACAAGACGTACCAAGACTCCGACATACAACGTAAACCTGAACGCATCATCAAACTACGCTATATCGGTAGTTTTTAGGTTTTCGCATTTTCATCTGCTATCCTTCCTGCAATTGACTTTGGTCAATTAATTTAGTTGACTGTAGTCATATCAATGATAGTGCAAAATTATCATTATATCGATGTCGGTCGACAAGACCGGCAAGGGAGGAGAGAACAATGAAACAACTCATCGCGCTCATCGCGCTCATGGTGGGATTGACGGTATCTATGGCGACAGTAACGCCAGTGCTGATGGCCGCGGACGCTTCCAACGAAACATCTTCGTTTCAACCCTGCGTCTGGCCCCGCTGCACCAAATAATCCAAACACAAACGACCTCTGCACTGTCAAACAAAACTCTGCAGAGGTCCGATTTTTATAGGATGGGATGATGTTTAAGACCATAGGCATCATCGGCGCCAGGGGCATGGTCGGCTCCGAACTCTTGAAGCTCTGGGCTGACTACAAGGACCTGCCTCGTCCGATATTGCTCTCGACACGTCCAAGGCATACCAGCAAACTCCCTTTCAAAGGTAGCTCGCTGACCGTGCTTGGGTTCAAAGACGCCCTTGATAAGCGGCTGCGCTTCGACATGCTGTTATCCTTGGCTGAAACGGACTGGTCCAAAAGATATCTTCCTCTCTTCTTTGAATCAGCCGGGATGATTCTCGATGAATCCGCGGCTTATCGCATGACCTCCGACGTGCCCTTAATCATCCCAGAGATCAACGGCGCTTTGCTGCAACAACATCCACTGCGGCTCATCGCCAGCCCCAACTGCACGACGGTCAACCTGGCGATGGCTTTGGCTCCGCTGGCCAAGCTTTATACCTTGCGCAAGGTCATAGTGGCAAGTTACCAATCGATATCAGGAGCCGGCCGCAGCGCACACGACGACCACCTGGTGGCAACAAAAAAAGCGGACGTGACAAAACCATTGGGCATGGCTCCCGCCGATGCACGCGTACTGACCGGTAACCTCATCCCCATGATCGGTACTCTTGGCAGGGACGGGTTCAGTGAAGAGGAAACCAAGGTCATCCAAGAAACCCGCAAGATCCTCGACCTGCCCGACCTCGCCGTCTCCGCCACCTGCGTACGAGTCCCTGTCGCACGGTCACATTCTCTGGCAGTCTGGGTGGAGACCTTGGAAATGACGGATATCAAGGCTATCCGTGAGTCCTTCAGGGCCTTCCCTGGCATCGAACTTAAAGAGCCTTATTGCACGCCGCGACAAGCTGCCTACCACCATACGCTCTACGTCGGACGCTTGCGCCAAGACCCACTGTTCGATCACGGGTTATCTTTCTGGGTCACGGGCGACAATCTGCTCAAGGGCGCCGCTTTAAACGTACTGCAGATCATGCTGCTTCTGGGAAAGGCTGCCAAGCAGGATATCGGGGGAAAGCGTATCCTTAGTGGATGATACCGACCTTACGAATGATGGTCTGCGACCCCTTCGATGAATTGACCTCGATCTTGACGATATAACCACCCTTGGACACCTTGGTGCCGCTGGCGTTGTCCCCGAACCATTTGATGAAATTAGGTCCCGCTTTACCGCCTGCGGGGTCCCCGGCATTGTAGACCCACTCTTGCACCTTGTAACCTAAAAGATCATAGACCGTGATCTTGACGCTTGAGTCCGCACCCAGGACATAGGTGATCGTCGTATATCCGCCCTTACGGATATCGACGGGATTAGGATAGTTCGAAACCTTAGTGACGACCTCGCTGATCTCGCCGGTAGCCGCCGGCGCGGCAGTCTGTGACCAATCGGAAGGCACGCCTGCGGCATTAAAGGCGCGTACGCGATACGAATAATAATGCCCGAGTTCGCGCGCGGTATCGCCCGGCGTATCCGGATTGCCTACGATATAAACGTTATTGATCGCCCCTCCGGAACGCACTGCGGGTATCAAGGCGATAGTGCGCCACACAGGACTATTGTCAAGCGCTTCTTGAACCTCGTAATGCTGCACCCCCGACTCCTCGTCAGTGCTGGGTATCCAAGTAACGTTGAAAGAGCCTGCGGCAGCCAATGGCCTAGAGTAACCCATAGCGCCAATCTGCGCCTTGTATGATTTAAGCGATGTCGAACCAGCCCCGCCACCCACTGAAGCGCCCTGCTGCACTTCAGGCGCTCCAGGAACGCTCGGAGGCGTAGGGTCGACCCGGTACATGATGATCGGTCGGCCTTTCTTGCTGGGAACGATGACGCCGCCATCGCTAGAGAGGCCTCGCACCGAGACCAAGAATGCCTGGTCGCTGACCACGGTATCCTTAAGATGCGTCATGGCGACTGAACCGCGCTCTCCACGGCCCGTGCTACCGGTCTGACCGGTAGAGATGATGTCGAACTGGATGTTAGAACCATCGGTCTTCTTGACATACATGATCTCACTGCCGACATAAACATATCCTTGCTCCGGAAAACCGGCCGTTGAGTCGACGGCGAGTTTATTGTCAGAAGTGGTCGTCATCGCATCCGTACGTGTCACCTTGCTGGTAGGCAACGCCAAGCCTCCCAAAGTCTTCCAGTTCTCGAGTCCAGAACTCTCAAAAGGCCTGACGTTCTCGGGACTGCTGTAATCGCGGCCCAACGCGGCGAAATACTCCTGCATATCGGTGAGCTTCTGCCATTGCGCATATACCTCGCTGGTCTTTCCGGCCCATGCGGTATCGGCAAAACCCTGATCGTTCAAAGGTACCTTGATGCCCTCCAAAGTGACCAAGAAAATCTGACTGGTACTTCCAGCAGCTTCGACTGCGTCAGGGATACCATCTTTGTTGAAATCGACGTCAAGCAAACCATCGCCGTCAAGGTCGAGATCGGCAATACCGTCACCGTCAAAATCAACTTCCATCCTCTTGGTGTCACCGTTGAAATCATAATTATCAGCAGTGCTATCGCCGTCAAGGTCGATAAGCCGCACGCCGCCGATAATGATGTTATTGGCCGAATTGAGGTCTGCTTGCGCTCTGCCAAGTGAATCACGTACCACATTACCCGAGGAATCAAGTAATGCGTAAGCGGGATAACCGTCAGTCCCATAGGTGATCTTGGGCAGCAAACTCACTACCGGGATGACTTCCGGCGCGATCAAGACGAGATTCGAGGTCTTGGGCGGCCCATCGACAGGGTCCTGGACCGCGTTGACCAAACTGCCTCCTGGCGACTGGATGTTCTGGAAACTTGCCAGCTTGACGCCGATATTGTGTCCCA